>JAHECH010000704.1 GCA_024641835.1 Deltaproteobacteria bacterium | reverse complement strand
CGATGAACCCTGGAGTATTCTAGCATCGAAATTCATCTTTGGAGGAGGTAGTACTATGGCCCTGATGACGCCCGAACAATTTGAGGATAGCCTGAAGAAATTGAAGCCAAGAATATTCATGAACGGGAGCAAGGTTGAGAATATCCTCGAGAACAGGAACACCCGCACCGTGGTAGAGGCTAACAAGGCGAGCTACGCCTGGGCCCTTGACCCCAAATACAAAGAGATCATGTCCTGCTACTCTCCCCTCATCGATGAGGCGGTCAACCGGTATACCCATGTGAGCGCGAGCACGGAAGACCTGGTCAAAAAGGCGGAAGCGGGCACGTTCACGGCAGAAAACCTGGGAACATGCATTTACAGGTGCGTTGGCTACGATGCTTTCCACTCCCTGGCCAGCACGACCTGGGAAATGGACCGGGATCTCGGCACGAAATACCATCCTCGTTTCATGGAGTACCTCAAGATGGTCCAGAAAAAAGATCTTTCTGTGGCCGGAGCCCTGACCGAGCCGAGGGGCAGTCGAAACAAGAAGACTTTGGATTGGCCTGACCCTTACCTCTCCCTGAAACTGGTTGACAAGAACAAACACGGGATTGTGATCCGGGGCGCAAAGATCAACATCAGCGGCGCCTATGCCAGCCATGAGCTGGTGGTGCTTCCCCAGGCAGCCCACTTTCAGGGAGAAGAGGACTATGCTGTGGCTTTTGCCACCCCCTCGGATGCCCAAGGCATTACTTATGTCTGCCAGTATACACCTTACTCCGCTGAAAGGGATATGGCGGATGATCTCCAGGAACTGGGCAATCCTGTCTTTGGACAACGTGAAACATCTATGGTGATCTTCGATAACGTTTTTGTGCCCTGGGAGAGAGTGTTTCACTGCGGGGAGTACGCTTATTCCGTCAAGCTGGTGACGCGGTTCGCCAAGACCCACCGGATGACGTGCGGCGGAACCTGCAAAGTGGGATTCATGAACCAGATCATCGGCGCGGCAAAACTGATTCAGGAATATAAGGGGCTTGAAAAGGCGGCTCATATCAATGAGGAGCTGATGGAAATGGTGGTGTTGAGAGAAACGGGCCGGGCTTGCGGCGTCGCTGCCGCCCACAAGGGCGCTGAGGAGCCGGAAGGTTCAGGCGTGTTCCTGCCGGACGAAATGATGGGAAACGTGGCCAAACTGAACATCTGCAATGCCTTCTGGCGGGCCATGGCTTTGGCCGGGGACATAGGCGGCGGCCTCACCGTGACCATGCCCTCCCTGAAAGAGCTGAAAAACCCTGAGGTCAAAGATTACGTTGAGGAATTCTACAGCTTCGGCTCTGACGAACCCACGGAGAACATCATGAAAGTACATAAGCTCCTCCAGAACTGGACAGCGGGTCTCCACGGTGTGGGAACATGGCACGGCGCCGGACCTGTCATGGCCCAAAAGATCATGCTCCAGAGGGTCATTGATTACGAACATGAGAAGAATCTCGTGAAAAAGACCTTGAGGCTCAAGGATAAGAAGTCGGAGAAGTGATCCAGGGCATGGCGGCAGCTGCTCTCCTTTCCACGCCATGGCCCTTGTTCAACCGTCCCTCCATCCAGCTGGGAACTCTCAAAGCTTTCCTGCAGCGCGAGGTCCCCGGCATCAATGTGCATGCACGCCATGTCTACTTGAGCGTTGCCCGGGCTCTTGGCTACGACCGGTACAACCACATCTCTGAAAGGACGTGGCTCTCGGAGTCCATTTATGCGACTCTTCTTTACCCGGAACGCCGGGAAATCATCAGCCGCTTCTGGAGGAGGCGATCACCAGATCTCCCCAAGAGGCTTGGCTTTGAGGAGATCTGGCCGCTCGTACAGAGAGCATCAGAGGACATTCTCGATGGCGCCGATTGGGCAGCCTATCAACTGGTAGGTTTCTCCATCTGCTTCGGGCAACTCACCAGTGCCCTCTATTTTGCCCGAAATATCAAGAAGAAGGCGCCCCTTGCCAAAATTGTTTTCGGCGGGTCCGCATGCTCGGGTGAGATGGGATGGAGCCTGCTCAGGGCTTTTCCGGAGATTGACTTCGTCATCTCCGGCGAAGGGGAGAAACCCCTGGCTCATCTCGCGAGATGGGTTTTCAAGCGTGAAGCTTCAGACAAGCCTGCTCCGCTTCCTGGACTTTTCTGCCGGGAGCAAGAGGGGGACCCCTCTGGGGTGAATTTTAGCCAGGTTCCTGACCTCGACGGCCTGCCCCTGCCTGACTACGATGATTTTTTTCTGCATCTGAAATCCCTCGCCCCTCAAAGCCGTTTCTTCCCCAAGATTCCCATGGAGATATCCCGGGGATGCTGGTGGCAAAAAGCTTCTCCCGCCCGCAGCTACAGGGGCTGCGCCTTCTGCAATTTAAACCTTCAGTGGGAAGGGTACAGGGCCAAATCTCACGAAAGAGTCATTTCGGAAATGAAAACCCTTACGGAAAAATACCAGGTGCTTTCGGTCTCTTTCGTGGACAACATTCTTCCTCCGAAAGACCTCGAGGCTCTGTTCCAGGGGATAGGCCGACTGGGGAAAGATCTCCGGCTCTTCGCCGAGATTCGAGCGAACACGTCTCTGGAAGAGCTGATAGCCATGAGTTCGGCGGGCATGACGGAAGTCCAGGTGGGCATAGAGGCCCTGAGCACAAATCTCCTCAAGAAACTCAACAAAGGCACCACTGCCATGGAGAACCTGGAGATCATGAAAAACTGCGAGGCTTCAAGCTTGCCCGCCCTCGAGGCCAATCTCATCACCCGGTTTCCCGGAAGCGATGAAAAAGATGTGGAAGAAACCCTGGCGAACTTGGAATTTGCCCGGCCTTTCCGGCCGTTGAAGACGATACCCTTCTGGCTTGGCTATGGAAGCCCGGTCTGGAATGATCCGGCCTGCTCCGGCATCAAAAAAATCCGTAATCATCCTTTTTACTCTCGCCTCTTCCCTCCTGAAATTCTCCAAGCTCTCGTCCTCATGTTTCAGGATTTCCGGGGC
>JAHECH010000703.1 GCA_024641835.1 Deltaproteobacteria bacterium | reverse complement strand
CTAAAACAAAAACCGAGGCTGCAATCCCTAACCAGCCTCGGTCCAAATATCCCGACAATCTATCGATCAGTCCCATCTAAAGAGAAAATATCAGTCCATCCAATGTGAAAATCTACAATGGTCGAGATATTTGGTGAAGAGAACATTGCTCGTAAGTGGACTGGAAGCGAGTTCGAGAGGCGGCCTAACCGAGCAATACTCGACATCATGGTCTTCTATTTCTCAAACCGACGTATTCGGAGTGCAGCGAAGAAAAAGAGCAAAACAGTACTTCGCGCATTCAAAGAGCTCTGCGGAACCAGCGAGAAGTTCCGAAGGTCAATAGAGACTACAACAAAGAGCCTAGATTCCACATTTGATAGGCTTCATCTTTGGGGTTCCACCCTATCCAAAGCGCTCTCCTTTCAGTTCAACATTCCGAAATGGGATGACGATAGGAAAAGGATCGTCTTTGATGGCTTCTAGGCTGAACCAGCATGGGCAAATCAGCTAGATCTATCCAATTTCGGGCTTTAGAGAGAGAACTTAGCTCTCTTAGAAAGCGTCTTCTGCCACAAAAGTTTAACCCTACTGGGGCTTATCCAGATAGAATCGTTACAAGAACCAACGCCTACAGTGTCTTAGCTCATGCTGAGTTTGAAGAGTACATTGAGACAAGGGTTTGGGACTTGGCCCTCTCTTCCGTTCGAGCACTTGCGACCACTGGAAGGGTCAATCGCGTTATAGCATGCCTAATTGCATTTTCTGGTAAGGAACAGAGATTTCCACCAGAGACGCTTGCACCGCCACTGGGTATTACTAGATCGTCGTGGGATGAGAAGATTGAATTTGTGGAAAGAGCGAAGTCAGCACTCAACGCATTCCAGCAGGTAATAAACCAGAACCATGGTATTAGAGAGAAGAATCTCTTGGGGCTACTATTGCCTATCGGCATTCAACCCGCACAAATAGATTCCACTTGGCTTTCAACGGTTGACAGTTTTGGCCAACAACGAGGTATGATAGCGCATCGGTCGGCCGCTTCTTACAGGGCAACTCTCTTGCCCGATCCTCGCAATGAGCTAAACACAGTAAGAAGAATCCTTACAGGGCTTCGCGATATAGACGATCATCTGAATAAGCTACAGCCATAAGTTCGCGCCCAACATGCGCTGCAGGCGACGCGGCTTTCAGCGCGCGTTTTATCGGTATCCTTTTTAGGAAGTAGGTTTGGAGAAGTGTGGAGTATTGGGAAAGCCGCCATGCGCCTGAGCTTTTCCGTTACGATTTGCACCTGTAAGCTCTTACCTGACAGACCAGTGGTTCGGTTTCGACTACTATACGATGTCGTTCCTCAGAAAAGCTGCAGGATTCTCCCCACGCCAGTGGCCTTCAGGCCTGTTGCTTTCGGGCTACTTGAATTCCCTTCGGCCTTCTTTCAAACGTTGATTCTGCCTCTTCAGGCTCCTGCAAGAGTGTCACGTCATGGCACAGGGTAATTGTAACCATCTATAATGACGGGATAAATTCCCCTGAAATCTGATAATGAAGGGAGCCAGCTTGAAAGAGGTCCAAGAACTGTTAGGCCATAAAGGCATAAACATGACCATGCGCTATGCTCACCTCAGCCAGGAGAACAAGAAACAGGCTGTGGCCCTTTTGAACGGGCTATGTCACAAAACTGTCACATCTTCAAAAACTGCCCCGCAACCTCTTAGAGTTACTGCCTAATTTCTTTAAGTGTATCTGGATTGCCATCAAGGCCGCGGGAGTAATGCCTGATATCCTGGATGCCTGGCCAAGGGATCTTGGCCTTACCTTGATCAGCTTCTCCCTCGCCTCCCTGGAAAGGCCGTAGACCGCCTGGTAATCCACATCCTCAGGGAGACGCAGGTCTTCCATGCGCCTCATTTTTTCAACCTGCCTCTCCTGGAGGCTGATGTATCCTTCGTATTTAATCCTTGTCTCCACCTCTTCCGCGATATACTCCTCGATATCGGCGAGTTGTGGATCAAAAAACTTCAGGTGCTCAAAAAATATCTCGCTCCTTCGCAGAAGTTGCGACAAGGAGGTGATGTTTTTGATGGGCGCCGAGCCGATCTCACTCAGTCTATCTATGACCGGGGGTTCGGGCCTCAATTTGACGTCGTTTAAGCGTCCCATGAATTTTTCCACAGCATCCCTTTTTGAACAAAACCTTCGGTACACGTCATCCGGGACCAGCCCCAACCGATAGCCTACATCCCGGAGTCTGAAATCAGCGTTGTCTTCTCGCAGGAGAAGACGGTATTCAGCTCTTGAGGTGAACATGCGATAAGGCTCCGTGGTCCCTCTGGTGACGAGGTCGTCGATAAGCACGCCGATATAAGCCTGCGACCTGGCAAGAATCAGAGGGTCCTCCCCGCGAACCTTCAATACGGCGTTGATGCCAGCCATGAGGCCTTGGGCCGCCGCCTCTTCATAGCCCGAAGTGCCATTGATCTGTCCTGCGTGGAAGAGGCCATCGACAAATTTTGTTTCTTGGGTGGGCTTCAATTGCAGGGGGTTCACGAAATCATATTCTATCGCATAGCCGGGTCTCAGAATCTCTGCCCTTTCCAACCCAGTAATCGATCTCACCATCTTGATCTGGACGTCGATGGGAAGGCTCGTTGGAATGCCGTTAGGATAAACCTCGACCGTATCCAGGCCCTGAGGCTCGAGGAAGATCTGGTGTCTTGCTTTCTCGGCAAAACGGACAACCTTGTCTTCAATGGAGGGGCAGTATCTGGCGCCGACGCCTTTGATGATTCCACTGTAGAGGGGGGAGCGATCAAGGCCTTCCCTGATAAAGGCATGGGTTCTTTCATTGGTATAGGTGATGTAGCATGGAACCTGGGGGAGGGGAATTTTGGTGGTGGAAAAAGAAAAAGGCCTCGGTTTCTCATCCCCTGGCTGGTTTTCGAGACCACTGTAGTCAATGGTCCGGCCGTTGAGCCGGGGGGTTGTGCCGGTCTTGAGCCTTCCCACCTCAAATCCCAGCT
>JAHECH010000702.1 GCA_024641835.1 Deltaproteobacteria bacterium | reverse complement strand
CTGACAATAACATGGAACAAGGCTCCAGCAGCATCTATCCGAAATCTCCTTGGCATGACCCCATCAATACCAACTTCCCGCTCCACACTAGGATTGATGAGCTGCATATTCATCCAATAGTCTGCGAATCATTTTCTGATACTGAGTATTATTTTTTTTTGCCTCTTTTTTGAAAAACTCTACCCTGGCTTTGCTGAGTCCAATAGTGACCTTGACGGTTTCGTCCTTCAGAGCCAGTTCTTCAGGTGAAGGAAGGAAGTCGGAAATAACCTTTACCTTTCCGATAGGCTCATCCGCGTATTTTGTTTTCCCTTTCATATATTTTCTTTCCTTTCCGATATAGAGGACCCTGGGGTCGCCCACGGCATGAGCTTGATTATTCACCATTAGTGTTCCAGAAAAAGGCGTTTTGGGGGCCTATATCGTCTTTTTCAGTCCCGCTTCTTCGCACCCTTCTTTGACTTCCTCTAACAGCACAATGCCACTTCGCTCTTGCCATAGACTCTCGGGAAAAACAGCCTTTTTACCCTCGAAAAACGGATTATAGACCCATTATAGGAGGTCACTTCAGCACTATTCGATTCGATATCAGATACTTGCCGTGGCCCGACCCTATTACACTATTACAGCTATTACAGACTGAGTCAAGCCACTCATCCTAAGTACTCCTCTCGATAATGTGGTGCATCTGTAGTTGCTTGTCGGTGACGAGGTGTTTGTCGCGAAAATCAATTTCATCAGCCTCGAAAGGATCATAGAATAAATCGGCTTGCAAGGATTTGACTTGGCCTTCGGGCGTGACGAGCAGCCTCTTATCAGGGCTGAGATCATCAATGTGAATAAAGAATTGACCTGTATTTTTGTTCTCACATATTTTCATGTCTTCCTCCAGGTAAAGCTTTTTGAAAAGGCGAGGCATTGCGAAAAAGACGCATTGCCTAGTTCTTATAGATAGTAATGATCCTGGGTCCTGGATGAATTAATTTCTGTGGTACGCTCAAATCCGGTCGAGTTGCTGGATACCTGTTTCAGCTTGCCGCGGCTTTGAAGTGCAGAAAGAACCGTGTGAAAATGGGCTGTTACAATCGACTGATTTATCGGTATTTTATTTTACAAAAATCATGCAGGAAAAAGCAATATTTTATCCGCGTTTGTAGAGATGAACTGGTTAAAAGAAAAAAGAAAATCCCGCTCTGGGCCCGGCAAGAGGCGGCCAAGCGGGATTTCTGCGGAGGCCTCGGGAAAAGTCGAAATCGGCTTCCATATTGAGGCCACAATCAACGATCTCCTCCCGGCCTGGGGGGGGCCCTCGGTATGTATGTGGGTGTGGTGTCACATCTTGAATTGTGAATTAATCTCGCCTGATTTGCTCCCCACCCTCGGATACTTCTTGATCTGTCTCTATCCGCCAGGGCCTTGCCAAAGTCCCTCACCTCCCGCACCTTCCACCAACCCTAAACCATACAATAATTCACAATTCAAGATGTGACCCCCTACACATGTCCCTGACGT
Organism: Deltaproteobacteria bacterium; assembly: GCA_024641835.1. Classification (GTDB taxonomy): domain Bacteria; phylum Desulfobacterota; class DSM-4660; order Desulfatiglandales; family HGW-15; genus JAHECH01. The sequence goes on along the minus strand of JAHECH010000702.1, from coordinate 1,496 downwards.
GATCAGGGATGGTGTGTGGAGGGAAGTTAGAAGCTCCCCTTTACCCGATTAAGTATATTCTTCCTTGACTTCTTCAGTTTTGTTTTACCCATCTTTTCCTCGTCTGTCAGACAAAGATCACAAGCCCAGAGGGATTCACGTTTGCTTTTATCCCCAATGTCATGAAGATGTGTTCGACAAGTCGCTCGGTTACACCTAGCGCAAATGCCTCCATTTGGGGCATTGAATTCGCGCTTGCACACATAGCAAATCCAAGGGATTATTTCTTTCGACCATTTTCTCATTACTTTGTACTTAAAACGGCGTTGACCCGTGGCACGAACTTGCGGTGCCGAAGGTGCATGAAAAGAGTGACATCGGTGTCCAATGGCCTGGACGTCGTTGGGCACGCCTTGTTGGGTAGCGTCCTTAGGAATGACGGGCTAGGGAAGCGTTTTGCCATCAAAATCTTCCCAAACATCAAGTAGTCCCAGGAACTCCCAATGGAAACCATTATTTCGCATTTCCTCGAAAACTTCGGATTTGGTCTTGTGGTCATGTAGGACTCGATAGAGGCCGACCACCAACCCAGTTCTGTCTTGGCCATGTAAGCAGTGAACATAAATTGGCCGAAGGCTTTCGTTTTCCAACGTCTGAACAGCCAGCCTAATTCGCTCAGGTTTGGGTGCCTCGAATAAATTTGTTACGTCTGACGGTGGACCAGAAGCATCGACTACCACCATGCCCAGCGCGACCGCTTCGTCGTCATATCCTTCAGACGCCAAGTCAAGTTTTATAACGGTTTTAATACCTTTCTTTTGCAAGTACACCCAACCTTCTGAGGTTGGCTGACCACCTCGATAAACCCCCGGACCGACTTCTTGAAAGTTCGGTACTCCATTTGGAGCAACCTGACTCCCTATAGTACCCGATGTAGTTATAGTGCTGCAGGCCGTTAAGCTAACGACACAGAGTAGCGCGACAATTAAGGTATGCAGCGATTTTGCACGAACGATAATCATAGGACTCTCCCTTTCTGACACGACATGTAGCCACCGAATGCGGCGTTGAGCCATGGCGCGAAGCTTAGGGTGCGGAAGGCACATGAAAGCGAGTGACATCGGTGTCATGGCCTGTAATCTGTTGTTAGGCCTAAATTCAAAACTACCGACTCAATAGCAACCAGTCACTTCAACTGACTATCTTTGCTGCCTCGACGATTGAAGAGTGTGAAGGTCTTTTGTCCTTTTTCGAGCGCTGATTGACAACTGACACAAAAGCGAACTCCAGGGATTGCCTTACGGTGAGCATCAGGGATAAGAGCCCCGCTTCTCACACACGGCTGCCCGCCAGCGCCTTGAGCCGGGCCCGCGTGTTCCAGTCAAGCCCCTCGAAACGGAGGAGCACGACGCACTGTCCTGCTTCCTGTTCGGAGCCGCCTAGAATCCTCCCGTTGAGGGTGGCCGAGGTTCCATCCTCCCACTGAAACAGCACCTGCGCCGCGCCGAACACCGGCA
>JAHECH010000701.1 GCA_024641835.1 Deltaproteobacteria bacterium | reverse complement strand
GATAGATCAGATGAAAATGTTCTAAGGGTGGCCACCTTGAGGTGGCGCATGGTTTTTAAGACCGCTTTGAGCGGTTCACAATACATACCTCCGGCTTAGCCGGAGGTCAGTGATTTCTAAGAAAAAAGGGCTGCAAATTTTTGCATTTTTTTATTGACTCCAGAAAAACAAAAGGGTAGATTAAAGCGGAAATGGGAATTCAGGACTTCGATGAGCATAAAGGACGAGACATTTCAATTGAGTGACGTGGTCAAAATTCTTGGCCTACCAGAGAGGCGGATCGTTCATTGGCTCCAGGTTGGATTAATCAAGCCTGCAAAAGAGACACGAGGCACCGGGACGAAAAGGCAATGGGATTATGTGAATGTGATCGAAGGCAAAATGATCGAATCACTATTTGAGGCCGGACTTAGCGTGCAAAGAATCAAGGCTCTTATAGTCCAACTCCGACAGTGGCCTTACGAGCTACGCACCTGGGTGGACAACACAATAAAAAGCCCATTTGATGGTCAACTCGTGCCAGGCATTCTCGTTTACAGCTTGGAGGACGCCGCATTAATACGCGTGCTACCAATTACATTTCCAGAGATCTTTCAAACACGGATAGAGCCACCACAAATGGGCATTTCTACTTATAATCTTGGGATCGAACACATGCTGATTCTTGACATAGGGATGTTGCGCTGTAAAGTGGACCACCAAATCTTGCGGGTCTTTTAATTTTTTTTTTCAAAACGAATACGCTAACGGGTATTAAGGAATTGGCAAAGAAAGCACAATGTAAAACTCTCCTGAAGGCTCGCATTTTGGATTTCTACGGGACTCAGCATCGATTCGTTATGGAATTGGGGAAACCTGATTATTGGCTATCACGACTTCTTCGGGGTGGTGCAAAGGTCAGTAGAGAAGAAAGAAAGAACATCGCTGACAAACTTGACATATCAATTGAGGCCCTAACGCATCTCCTGGAATGACAGACAATTAGAAAGAGGACAGGCATGGATATCGAGAAAATCTTGCGATCCTTTTTTAACCAAAACCCCCGAGTCATTCCGTGGCAGCTATCATTCGATGAAGCCAAGGGAAGTGAAGAAGCACTCCGGGTCTGGCTCGTGCTCAATCAAGAAACACGGTTCTTGATCTCACAAGCCTCTCCTTTTAGACGAAAACGAAAAGCGATCCTTCGAGCATTACGGCAGCAAGGAGTGAGTCCCGAAATCCTGTCCCAGTTGTGCGGTCTGAGTACATCCTCTATTATACGGATCTGCGGGAGACAGAAAGAGACAGACAATGGTGACTTGGGCTGAAGCATCACAACTGAACAAGGATCGCGCATCAGCAAAGGCTGAAATTTTGCGACTGGCTAAGTTGTTCTGGCGGGAACACCAAAAAGACCAGAACAAAGTGGCAGCCGATGAACAATTCATAAAATCACTCAAAGCTGGCCAGATAGGGAATGATATTTGCCGCCAGCTACGGACACAGGACATAAGCGTCCCTTCTCTTTATCGCTGGCGCGCGCGGTACGAGGAAACCGGCCTGGAAGGTCTTCTGGATGACTATCGTGGCGGAAAGTGCAAGCTCTCTGACAAGGCCCAGGCTTTCACCAAGAAAATAATTCTAGGGGATGCCACCCTTCGGCTTCGATACAGAGATATTTATAAAAAGGTCTGTTTCTTGCTCAAAGACCACCCAGAAGAACGTACACCTTCATATTATCAGATTAAGAGCCTGGTGAAGGCATTCAGAAGTGAGAATAGGCATGGCCTGGTGTTAAAGCATGAAGGAGTAAACGGCCTCAGAGACAGAAATATGACGCTCGCCCTTGGTCGCGAAGACGGCAGCACGATCGAGCCTTTGCAAAGAGTTGAAATCGACACGACTGTCGCCGATCTGATGGATAAAGGCGAAAAGAACGACTGCACTATTGTCACGGGCGACGGAAAACGATCCAGGCTCATTCTCCTCGTCGACGTGTACTCCCGTGCAATGCGTGCCCGTCTGATCCCGGAAGAAAGCGCCCAGGCAGCTACTGTGTTCGTCTCAGATGTCATGAAAGAATGGGGATGCTTCAAGGAACTTTGGAGCGACAACGGGAAAATATTTAAAAGCAAACGATTCCACGGCTTTCTTGAGTCCGCTGGAACAAGGCACTGTCTTTGCCGTCCATACGATCCCCAACAAAAGGGAATTGTCGAGAGGGGCATTCGCACAGTGAGCGAGGGTCTTTTGCGTTTACTTACGGGCTACACGGGGCCTGATGTTCCCAATCGGCCAAAAGAGATCAAAGTAAAGTATACCAGACCTGACGCAAATAAATTGCTAACATGTTGGCTCATTAAAACGTATGGCTGGAAACCACACTCAGCGACAGGCGAACCGCCAGAGGCGAGGATGATGAAGCCCGGCTTTGAGGCAAAGAAGGTCGATCCGCAACTCCTGGATGAATGGAGCGCACTATGGGAAAAGCGGAAGGTCTGCCACGGATGTGTGAGATATAAACGCGGCAAATATTATCACAGGGACCTCCCTCCGGTCAGTTCGACGGTCTGGCTTCGAATCAGAGACGACGATGCGGGGACGGTCTCGGTTTATGATGACAAACGCCGATTTCGTTGTGATGCCGAGGATAGGACCCTACATAATCGCACACAGAGAGAAGTCAGAATAGAAAGGCAAGAAAAAAACAAATTCGAGAGTATGAAACTGAAAGCCCATGCGGACGCCTTAAAGAACGTCGATGCTTCCAGGGCAACGCCTGAAAATATGATCGAAGCCGATGAGAAGAGGGCACCTATCCCTTTCCGGACGAAAGCTAGACCCGTTACTCCTTCAAAGTCAGATGATCCGGTTGAGACCGTTGAGTATGAAGGATCTGGGCTGTTTATGAACGAGGCCGAGAAGTACAGGGCACTCTCGATAAGGAAACGGGCCGGAGAAACACTGTCTTTTGTTGATCGCAGGTCCATGAAAGAGTTCGAGGATGATGACCACTTCAGTTTAATCGCGC
>JAHECH010000071.1 GCA_024641835.1 Deltaproteobacteria bacterium | reverse complement strand
CCGATATGGCCAGGGAGACGGGGAGACCCGAAGCGGAAGTCACGGCATTGCTTGAGGGGATGGCTGGGAAGGGATTGTGCAGGAGCTTGTAGCAGCTCTTAAAGCAAGGGCAGCAGCCCGATAAGACAACTTTCATGAGGGTGCCGTAGCTGGTCAAGCTCCCTTTCTACAGTTCAAAATCGCCTCGATATTCTTTCTTGCCCAGTCATCCACCTTGCGCTCCCTTTCCACATAGTGGATCACTTTCTCTGAAAGGCGATTTTTCTTCTTGAGCGCCTGGACCACCCTTTCTCCTCCCTCCTTTGCTTTCATGGGGTTGACGTACACGATCCCGTCTTCTTCCCCGAACCCTTTCTCCTTAAGTACTCTGGAGGCACCGCTCGTGCTTAACACGAGCATTCCTCTCTCTCGCGGGTCCTTGTATTTTTGTGACAAAATGTACTCGAATGCCACCAGATTCAAGCCATCCTCCAGGGGTGTGACGAGCATCACGTCGACCTCTCTCATGAACCGATAATTCTGAGGAACCGGGATTCCTTTGTCAAGATGGATTACATACTCCGCCCCCAGCTTCCTGTTGAGAGCCAGGACATCATGTTCCAGAACCTCCTGAAGATTCCGGTAGTCCGCGTTATCATTCCTGCTCGGGGCTGTCACTTGATATAATAGAGCATCCTGTCCGGACGCCTTAAGCTTGTTCAGCGCGTGATAAAAGACGTTAAGCCTTTCCACCAGCCCCTTGGTATAATCACATCTTTCAAGACCGCCGAATATCAGCTTGCCGCTCTTCCTCTGGTCTCTGATGCTATCACGCAGGTTCCCCTGCTCTGTTTCATATTCCAGAACCTTCCCATCCGACACTTCTGACAGAATTCTGTTCACATCCAGGCCGATCGGGAAATTTCCGACAGTAGTGACCTGGTCCTGACAGGTAATTTCATAACACCGATCGACTACTTTGATCTGAACAGGAAACCATTCCTGAAGGGCCTCCAGATAGCTGTCGCAATACTCTTTGGTTTGAAATCCGATGAAATCGTTGGAAAGGAGCCCCCAGGTCAGCTTCATCAAAACGGTTTCTATACTCTCCCCGAAGGGGTCTGAGTTTTGGGCTTTGACCCGGGCCCTCTTGTCTTCCCTGATGAGCCCCTGGATTTCATGGATATCGAAGAAAGGGGTGTGCATGAAATGCCCCATGGAAATTCTCCTTTTTTCTTCAGGACTAAAACCCTCTTCTTGAATGAGCGCTCTGGACACATCGGCGATCTGCATCAGATGGTAGTCCTGGTTCCAGACGATCACCTCCTTTCCCCCGTCGCGGAAGTCCTTGCTTTTGCGGATCTCATCAATCATTATATTGGCAAAAGTCACCCCGCTGCTCATGTACTGAATAAAATCGTTTTTCTCAAAACAAGGTCTTGGAAAGGTCTTCGTTTTCTTGTAGAAAAGGGGCGATCTGGTCAGATGCATGAGTGGCCAAAGGAAACCATTGGCAAACTTGCTGTAATAGCTGTGCATATGCTTCGTATCGAAAAAAACGAACCGCATGTTGAAGTCGTATCCTTTGTATCTGAAGCGCATCCGGTTGTCTTGGTCGATCTCTATATGTGGGAAGTGCTCCGGGGCCCATCCTTCATTCTTCATCCCGATGAATAGCGGGGTGTAGTGCCCCCTTGCCACGTCGATGTCCATGTCGCCCATGGAGGCACCAATCCATGTGGGATTCCACGTCTCCCTTTTCAGCAGACTGGACATCGCTTGGACCAGACCTCCTTCTCCAAAGTTCGGTGGTTTGGGCCGTATGCCATTTTTCAAGCACTCCTTTGCTTCATCAAGAAACCTCTTTGAGAAGCTGAAGGGACCTCTGTTTGATAGGATGATGAGATCATTCATTTGCCCTGCCACAGGTTCCTCCTTTTCCTGATCAGCAGCTTATGAAAGGTGATCGGCACCTGCAATTATAGGTTCCCCCTGAAAAGAAGAAGCTATTCCTCTTCATGGTTCATCACCTGTGCACGAACCCTGGGGAGGCTTTGGGGATACGTCTTCTGCAAAAACTCGATGAGTTTCTCCCTCACATGGCAACGCAGATTCCAGGCATCAGAGGCATCCCGCGCACTCATGAGAGCCCGCAACTCCAGTGTGCTCTCCGCGGCGTCTGTCACTTGAAGCCCCCAGGTTCGCCCATCCCAAAGATTCGAGTTTTTAAGGATTTCATACAGCTCCTGCCGCACCACCTGTACCGGGACGGTATAATCAACGCGAAGAAAAACTGTACCGAGTATGTCTGCACTCACCCGGGTCCAGTTCTGGAATGGTTTTTCGATGAAATAGGTGATAGGCAGGACGAGGCGCCTCAAATCCCAGATGCGAACCACCACGTAAGTGAAAGTAATCTCCTCGATGCGCCCCCATTCGTTTTCCACAACCACGACATCATCCACCCTGATAGGCTGCGTGATAGCGATCTGAAGGCCTGCGAAGATGGTGCCGATGGTCCGCTGGGTCGCCAAACCTACGACGATACCCACGATGCCAGCGGATGCGAGAATGGTCGTCCCACCTGTCTGACCCTGTCAAAAGTCATCAGCATGGTTGCGAAAGCGAGAAGACCCACAACAAACATCGCCATCTTCTTGAAAATCTGAAGTTGCGTGTAAATCCTTCTCGCTTTCAGGTTATCCTTCGCATCAATTTTGAACCGGTCCAGGACGAAATCATCCAGAACATTTGTCCCCCGAACGAGCAACCAAGCTATGGAGCCGATGACTCCCAGACTGAGCCAGTGCTTGATGGTCTCAAGGGTGCCTTCAGAAATCCCACTGGAGGGGATGAGCAGGGCCACGGCCAGGAGAGGAAAGAGGACTCGGAGCGGAGCGCGGCAATTCTTGCTAAAGGAGTCGTCCAGGACGGTGGGCGTGTGCTTGGACATCCGGCTGACGACCATGAAAACGAGGTAGTATCCGAGAAGACCGATAGCCACACTGACTGCTAGAACCGCCAGAAGCCAACCCAGGCCGTCCCAGTATTCCAGATATCCTTTCACCGAACTTCTCCCTTTTTTCTATTGTGTAAGAAGCCTTCCCAAAACAACTTCGATCAATAATCCTTCTGACCCTTATGCTGAGTTGATTCCCTTGAGCTCAGATCCCAAGATGTCTCTCCTCTGCAGGCAACCACGAAGACAGGAAGGCGAGTAACTCTTCGGGCGGCTTTATCCAGAGATCTGCGGCCGTAGGTCGCAGCTGTTCGCGGACAAGCACGCTTATGCCTCGACCCTTCATTGCTTCAAAGGCGTCTTCATCGGTCAGATCGTCACCCAGATAAGCGGCGACGGTATCGTGAGCCATTTCATCGAGAATCGTCTTTACAGCGTCCCCTTTACTTCGCACCGGCACCTTCAACTCAAGACCGCCGTCAAATTCCAACAAATCAAGTCCCCAGGCTTCGGCCATGAGAGTCCAGTCCGGCTTTATTTTGTCTCTAATCTCTTGGGCCTTCTTCTCGCTCATTCCCCGCCAATGAAGCGCAACGCAACCCGGCTTCTTCTCGCACCGGCTGGAGAGACCCATCGCCTCAACCTGCTCGTCTGCTGTAACGATCCCGAGCAGGGCTTTTTCCTCCATGGCTGCAAGCTCATAAGACCCGTCTGGTTTCAGCCTCTCCATTCCATGCAAACCCCATATCTCAAGGGGATCCGTGAATTTCAGTAGAGGAAGCAAGTCCTGGATCCAACGTCCCGTTACGATCACCACGCGCACTTCCCTCGATTCCTTAATGCGGTTGATCACGTCGCAGACTTCGGGATAGGGATAAGCTTTGCTGGGATCCGTGTGAAATGGAGAGAGAGTTCCGTCGTAATCAAGAAGAAGTGCCTTCTCAACAGCCTTGTGCAGTTGCTCGAAAAAACCTTCGAGGCTCACCTTCGGATTAAGAGTCTTCATCTTCTCCTCTCTTTTACCCATTCGCGGCTTGTCGATTAACCCAACTCCATCTTCCCCTTGGAAGCGGGTGGAGGGAATTAAACTGGGTTCTGCTCTGCCGGGTGCGTCTCTCGCAGGATTCGTAATCGGATAATACAGGGGAAAACAAGGAAACTTCAAGCCATAGACACTAAGACCTTCTGCCTATAAAGGTCAAGAGAGGCGACATATCGTTGACATGAAGAAATCCCTACCTTGGGGTTAGAGGACATAGTTACCTAAGAGCATGACGATACTAAATCCAATGCCCAGCTACAGGACGTACCTATCAAGCATCGCTATGATACCAAAGATGAGGCCAATTAGCGCGAGAATGCCCCCATCTATCATGAGAAATTGCTCAATCCGCCCTCCACTCTTCATTTTGAGCTCCTGTTTTTCAGGAGTTGCCTAGTCCTCTTGACTCATTTTCTCACTTCTCGAAAAAATTTAATAAAGTAAGTAATCGATTACTTACACAGTATATTATCCTCTTTGCTCTTGTCAACCTTTTTTGGCCAGAACGTTGATGGGCCGCAATTCAGTGGGTTGGGCAGGCGGCACGCGGCCAATACCGAGATCACGAAAGGAGGAAAGGCAAAACCACGGAGAAAACCGATAGGGGGCACGAAGGACATGAGAGGCGAGATGTGTGAGGTTTGGGACAAAGGAATGTGAGGCCTGCGATGAAAATCGGGAGGAGGGAGAGAATGTTTGAACAGAATCTCTGAGATCACCTTGAGGTCTGCGCAAGAACCGGACCAAGCATCTCAAGAGACAGAATTCTCAAGGGTCCTCCAGGGTAGATTGGAAAATCAGCTTCGCTTCACCCAAGGTTTATCCAAGTTTCTTGAGTTTCGATACAACATGTCGGGGATTAGTGACCAAAAATACAATATATTGTATCTTTATTCTTGCAATCCTTTTGAGTGTCTGATATACGACACCGTCATGAATCCCACTATTCCCACAAGAGTTGAAGAAAGGAGGCTGCTCATGAGAGTCATTGCGTGCGCAAACCAGAAAGGAGGGTGTGGAAAAACCACCACAGCCATCAACCTATCAGCGTGCTTAGCTGCCAGGAAGCAAAGGGTTCTTTTGATTGATTTCGACCCCCAAGCCCACTCGACTATGGGGTTGGATTTGAAACCGTCTTCGCTCGAAAAAACGGTTTATGACGTCATCAAGCCCAAAGGGAACGGCCTCCTGGGAATGGAGCAGGTTATCATTTCGATTGGGGATAACTTTGATCTCGCTCCCTCCAACGCCGCCCTTGCCGTGGCTGAGCAGGAGCTATCGGGAGAAATGGGCAGAGAAAGGAAACTCCTGGACGCCATCAAGGGCATGAGCAGGCCTTACGACTATATCATCATCGATTGTCCCCCGAGCATCGGGCATCTTTGCTTCAACGCTCTTCGGGCCTGTAATGAAGCGATCATTCCGATTGACTTGAGCCTTTTCTCCCTCCGCGGCGTCTCTAAATTGATGGAAATCGCTCTCATGCTGAAGGAAAAGCTTGGCCATGTCATAAAATGCCGTGCTCTGATTACCATGTATGATTACAGGACGAGATACTCACGATACGTCCTGGAGAAAGTCAAAGACGAATTCGGAGAGAACGTCTTCACCACGGTCATCCGGTACAATATTCGTCTCAGGGAAACGGTGGACTACGGGATGCCCATTGCTGAATTCGACAAGCACGCCATCGGTCACAAGGACTATCAAGATCTCGCTGAGGAGGTTATTCAGTCGGGGGCTAGTGATGTTAATCAGGCTTACTATGCTCTCAGAGAGGCTGAGAATATCCTCAATAATACAGAGAGGCTTGCAAACGTCGCTCAGGAAGCAGGCCTCAACACGAAACCGTCGTTTTCCTAAGGGACCCCTTTACAACGTTCGCCGATATCCCTGCGCCTGGGTGACGGGCAGTGTGCCCATAAGCATTTTGCCGTTTCCTGTCTCTTGATGATCAGACAGGTGCTCGATCATAAAGGGCTGTTGCCCAATTCCGGTCTATCCACGATGCGATGTCCCAAGAAGCCCTTCGCCCAGCGGAGGTGCACTCCATTTTCTTGGCCTCATCAAGGAGGACAATGCCTCATGAAAAACGGAAACAACAACCAAGAACTTGAGGGGATTTCGGACTGGTTCATATCTGCAAACGGCGAAAAGAGGAAAGCCCCTGAACGCTCGCAGGAAACAAAGATCAAAAATTATAGCCAAGGGCCTAACGAATATGAAGTCGATGAACTGGTCACCGTTAGGAGGCGAATTACAGTCCCCAACACAGAAAACGGCCAAAACAGGATGAAGGAGCTCCTCCAAAGACACCTCGAAGACCGTTTCACCCTGTTCCGTGTTGAATTGAGAAGAACCGAGGGCAATGTCGAGGCAAAGGCCAGCAAGAGTGTACGGGAGGAGGTCATCATTCTTCTGAAAGAGTCTTCCTCCTGAAATTTCCGAAATCTCCGCCGAAGGTTTGCGGCAATCCGGCGGCTGTTTCTCCCCAGTTATTTCCAGTAGTGCCCATATCAAGTTCTACGGGCTGTTGCCCAAATCCGATCTATCCACGATGCGATGTCCCAAGAGGCTCCACGACCAGCGGGAGCACCCCGCTTGCCATCGCACTGTGTCCCACATTTTTTACTGGACACAGGGGGACTAGGAACGCCTGAGGGGCCGCGAGGGTCTCTTTCAAAATAGAGAAACGAAGGAAACGCCGCCTGGTGACCAGCTTTAGGTGCTGGTTGAGGCGGGCGGAGAGCTTCCCGGGAATAGCCATCCAAGACCATGCGTGGGAATGACTGATGAAACCTCGCCGCCCGCCTTCGCTGCCCCCTTTTTGCATAGTCATTCCCAGTCTCTCTTCGTTTCCTCATTTTGAAAGAGACCCTCGCGGCCCCCAATCCGTACCCCCTGTGTCCAGTAACCCCACTTATGGGTGAAGAACCCCGTGCTTCTGCACGGGGCTTTTTCAGGTAAAAGTCAGACTCCCCACGGGGAGGTGGTCTTCCAGGCCGCAGCCAATAAGCTACGGGAATCCCATGTCTCCAGGCAACCATTCCGATTCGCTACTCTACTGCTTGAGCTTGAATGATCCCATTGGTTATTGAACTCCAGTTGATCCACGGTGATTTATGAAGTAAGGTGTGGAGCTACTCGCACGAGAATGAGTTAAGCATCAGGAGAAAACCCCTTTCAGGAGGGAAACGGTGATGAAAGCAGAAGCATTTTGGGCGAGCAGTGACCTGCTCCTGGGAAGAACGAGCGATTTGGTTGCCATCACCACCTTTAGCGTAAATCCTGTTTATGTTTTCATAAACCCTTCGCACGAGGACACCCTTGGTTACAGCCCGGAGGATCTGGTCGGGAAATATGCCCTTGAGCTGATTCACCCGGAGGACAGAGAAGATTTGGCTCCTCTGCTGGTGAAATATGTCGGGGCCAAGTCTTTAGGCCTTTTACCCAGGAGCGGAAGAGGGATCACGGAAAAGATTACCTATCGCCTTAGAGATCGCTGGGGAAACTGGCGCCACCTTGAAACCACCGGAGATCTTCTGGACGATGAACATATTCTCTTCGTCTCAAGGGATATGTCAGAGAGAAGAAAGCTCCAAGAAGAGCTTCAAAAGGCGAAAGAGTATCTTGAGTGGCGAGTAGAGGGGAGAACCGCTGAGCTGTCGCGGTTCAACGCACTTCTACTGCAGGAGATAACAGAGCGGAAGCGCGTAGAGGAAGCGCTCAGGGAAAGCGAAGAGCGTTACAGGCAGCTTTTCAATCATGCCCCTGCGGGGATCTATGAAGTGGATTTCGATAAACAACAATGGGTAACTGTGAATGATGTCATGTGTGAATATACAGGGTATACCAAGGAAGAATTCTTCTCTATGAGCCCTCACGACATCCTGGATGAAGAGAGCGAATACCTTTTTTCTGAAAGATTACGGAAGATGTCCGCTGGCCAAGCGGTTTCTGGAGCCGTGGAATACAAAATCAGGGCCAAGGGAGGAAGAGAATTCTGGGTTGCCGTGAACACCAACCCCGTGCACAAAAATGGAAAGATCAAAGGAGCTACCGCCGTCGTCCATGACATCACCGAGCGCAAGAGAGCTGAGGAAGCCTTAAGGCAATCCGAGGATAGACTTCGCTCTTTGTCAGCCGAACTTATGAAGGCCCAAGAAAATGAAAGGCTTCGAATTTCAAAAGAGCTTCATGACGAACTGGGGCAATCTCTTGCGCTGTTGAAGCACAAGATGAGATCCATTCAGAAGAAACTTCCAGAAAACGTGTTACATCTTCACCATGACTGCGAAGAAGTCAATCGTTGTGTAGACCAGATTATTGACAACATCAGACGGCTGTCCACGGATCTGAGCCCATCGATTCTCGAAGACCTCGGTCTATCTTCTGCCCTTCGATGGCTGGCAGAGAACTTTAGGGAGCAATATTCGATTCCCATATCCTTTGATGTTGATGACATGGATGGGTTTTTCACCCAAGAGTCCCAGAGGAACTTGTACCGTATCTCTCAGGAAGCTCTGACCAATATTGGCAAGCACGCAGAAGCAAGGCATGTTGCTTTCGTGGCGAAGAAAAACGAGGAGGGTATCTCTTTCCTCATTGAAGATGATGGCAAGGGCTTCAAGTCAGGAAAGATAAAAGGAAAACCTACGTCTCACAAAGGGTTGGGACTGACGGTAATGGAAGAGCGGGCTCATATGCTCGGGGCATCGCTTGTCATAAAGAGCCGCGCAGGAAGAGGCACCCGGGTTCTTCTGACAATTCCGATAGAGAAGAGAGGCATGAAATGATGGAATCTTATCGCATCGTTCTTGCAGATGACCACGCCCTTTTCCGCCACGGCATGAGGAAAATCATTAGTGATGTGCCTGGCATGGAAGTGATTGGGGAAGCGAATGACGGCCTGGATCTCCTCGAAATGCTTAGAAAGCTGACCCCTGACTTGGTTGTTCTTGATATTTCGATGCCGAATCTCCGAGGAATAGAAGCTGCTCGTGAAATTAGATCTCTCTATCCTCGTACGAAAGTCCTAATCCTTACCATGCACAAAAACAAAGAATATTTGTACCATGCCATCGCATCGGGCGCCAATGGATACCTGCTTAAAGAAGACTCAGACGAGGAACTTCTTTTGGCTATCGAGATGATCTGCAAAGGAGGGACCTATGTGACCCGAAAGCTAACTGGAGCAATGGCCCAGGATTTATCGCGGGCCATCTCGGGGAAAGACCCGCTGCCCTCCAATTCCTTGACCACGAGAGAGAGGGAGGTCTTGAAGTTCATTGTGAAAGGAAAAACCAATGCTGAAATCGCAGATATTTTGAGTATCAGCACCCGCACCGTTGAAAACCATAGGGCCAACATCATGAAAAAACTCAATGTGAAAAAGACTGCTGAACTGGTCAGGTATGCTGTGGATCATGGATTGGTTTGAACGCTCCCGTGATCAAAGAATCGGACCCTATGGCACGCCCATTATCCCGCCGGGCATTGAACCCGTTCGTATGTCCATGAATGTTTCTGCCTAATGTCGCTTCTCAGAATAGCTTGACATAATCCTCTCCGTTGTTCGTGGGTAAGCTATTGAGAGGCACACGTGATGAAAATAGGTATTTCCTGTCATTGTAATCCAAGAATTGACATTGGTAATATTCGATTGTCTCGTTGGTTCTTGGCAAACGGGCACGATCTCCACCGTAGAAAGGAGTACTGCTCATGACCGAACTCCGAATTCTGAATGGGCCTGACATCGGCCGGTCCTTTCAACTCAAAGAAGAGGTCACTGCTATAGGCCGCTCCAGGGAAAACGACATCCAGATCAAAGACAAGACCCTTTCGCGGCTGCACCTGAGAATTACGAAAAAAGGAGACAGGTATTTTCTAACGGATCTGGGAAGTGAGAACGGCACCTTCTACGATGGCAAATACCTCATCCCAGGGGTGGAAGTGGAAGCGAAGGAGGGTGTTCCCATCGCCTTGGGGATGACCATTGTGAGTATTGGCGAGGCATCCCTGGGACAGACGATGCCTTTCCTCGATTCCATAGGACTCACCAAGGAGATACGAGAAAACAGCGGGGTCTATCTCATTCATAAAGACAAGACCAACCAGAAAAAATTGGAATTCATCTACAAGATTTCTGACCTGCTGATGCAGAACCTGCCCATGAAGGACACGCTGGAAAGAATACTGGATCTCATTCTTGAACTTTTGGTGAGAATTGACAGGGCAGCCTTTATTCTCATCGATCCGGAGGCTGGAAAGGTCACCCAACTTATCTCCAGGTTAAGGGTACAGAAGCCTCCTGCAAGCTCAGATTACCCCATAGATCTGGTTTACAGGGTCATCAAGGAGAAAGACGCCCTGATGGTCTCAGACTCTCAGGGAGATGGAGTGGAGGATGAGCTTGCGGCCACTCTCAAATTGAAGAAAATTTTCTCTCTCGTGTGCGTCCCTATGATGACGTTTTCTCAACTCCTCGGCGTGGTATACCTGGATTCCATGACGCAGCCTTATGGCTTCAGGCAGGAGGATCTGGCCCTCTTTCAGGACATTGCTCAGCGCACAGCCGCTTTCATTCTCCGTGATCAGCTTTCTTCAGAATAGCACGATATTGCCAGCAAGCCTTATCTCCGCCTCCTTAAAGCCTACGATTGTGCGCCCCCCTTGCGCCCTTAAAGGACGAGATCTTCTCGGCTCTCGCCCAGGTTCCCCAAAAGACAGGGCTGGCTGTTTTTGTACCTATTTAGGCTCGGCCTTCCTCGTTTTCCGTCTAGGTAGTTTGGGAACGGCTTTTCTTGATTCCGTCTCTGCTTTCATGGTTTGAAGGACTTGGTTGATCTGTGACACCGAAAGGTAGCCCAGGTCTTTTAAGATCATGCCCACGTCTCTTCGCTCAGCGTCTCCCGTCACTTGGGCCTTTTGGGTTACAAGCGCCTCCCATAGCTGATCCGCGTTTATGAAACCCTTCTCCATCGCTATGACGCCAAACCGCCTTTCAGGATATTCTATGCCTATGACCAATCTCTGTTTTTCCTCTTTTTTTGTTTTCACAAGAGACCTCCGGGTATCAACATTTCCGGGTGAAAATATCGAAGAATCGCCGTTCAGTTCTGGCTTGGATCATACACGAAGTTGCTTGTTTCTGCAAAGGGAGACGGACGATGACGTTTCTCTCTTATTGACCCACAAAATCAAATTCCTTATACTTCAGCTCGCAGGACGGGCCGGGGTAGATTACCCGGTCGAATGGGTAAAGCGAATGGACAGGCAGGGC
>JAHECH010000700.1 GCA_024641835.1 Deltaproteobacteria bacterium | reverse complement strand
ATCCGAACGACCACGGGCAAACTGGAAATCGCCAACAAAGGGACCGTCTTCCTGGATGATATTGACACCTTGGACGTAAGCATGCAGGCCAAACTTCTCAGGGTCATCCAGGAAAAGGAGTTCGAGAGAATAGGTTCGACAAAAGTCATTAAAGTTGATGTCCGGTTTGTGGCTTCCTCAAACAAGGACCTTCAGGAGCTGATCAAAACAGGGCAGTTCCGCGAAGATCTCTACTACCGTCTCAACGTGTTTCCCATTCATTTGCCCCCTCTGAGAGAGAAAAGAAAAGACATTCCCTTACTGCTGAATCATTTCCTCGAATTGAATTCGAGACGGACCGGCAAACCCTCCAAGAAATTCTCTTCAGAGGCGATTGAAGCGCTCATGGCATATGACTGGCCTGGAAATGTGAGGGAACTCCAGAACCTTGTGGAGCGGTCTTATACCATTTCAAAAGAGTTGGCGATTCAATTGAAGGACATCTCCACCTCCAGTATTGTGAAGGGTAGGATCAAAGGCATGATGCTCAAAGAAGCTGTAGAGGCTTTTGAGCAGCAGTATATTCAAGAGGTACTGGACAGTGTTGACGGCAACAGGAAAAAAGCGGCAGAGATCTTGGGAATCCACCGAAATACACTATCGGCAAAAACCAGCGGGTTCCCGAAGAAGGAATGAGAAGAGTTCACCTTCTATGTCAAGGCGTGATAATCCTCCCTCGGAGGAGAAAAAACTTCAATGATCTCCGATGCCGTCTCACCACATTTGCCACTGTGCCTGACATCTGATGCTACGTGGTAAGCTTCCCCGGCATTGATGTTCCTCCTCTCCTGATCAACTACGAGTTCGATAGAACCCTTGAGCACGGTGCCTATCTGCTCATGGGCGTGGGAGTGCTCCGGTATCTCCGCCCCGGGCTGGAGATGAAAGAAGACCATGGTCATGTTCTTCCCCGGTATGATTCGAAGTTCGACGCCTTCTGCAAGCTTCTTGGGTTTCATCGCTCTAATGTCAAAGTGCCACATGGTTTCTCCTTGATCATTTCAGATTGATCATTTTTCATTGGGCGAAAGCCCATGGTCCGTAGAACTTTATCCGTTCATCACGCTCAGCAGCCAGTCATATCCCTCCTTATGTGCTTACTGCCTACTGCTTACTGCCTACTATTTCTGACTTGTCTCTCGCATCCCATCTTCTTGTCGTCACTCGTTACTGATCTAAATACCGCAGGTCCTTCTCACTTCCACGTTCTCAAAAAGCTCCTTTACGGTCCCTTGATAACAGATGCGGCCGTTGTCGATGATGTAGCCCCTATCGCTCAGCTTCAGGGTAAACTTTACATTTTGCTCGGCTATGAGCACGGTCAGCCCGACTTCCTTGAGCCGCACAATGGTTTGCCCAAAAGCTCGGACAAGCACAGGGGCGATGCCCTCTGTGGGTTCATCCAAGAGGAGGAAGACAGGATTTCCCATGAGCGCCCTGCCAATGGCGAGCATCTTCTGCTCGCCTCCGCTGAGCAAGCCTCCCCGGCGATTTTCCAGCCTTTGTAGGGGAGGAAAAAGGTCAAAGACCCTTTTCTTATCCCAATAGTCCCTGCCCTTTCCCCTCCTTGCAGCGATCTCCAGGTTTTCTCCCACAGTGAGGTCTACGAAAATCCTGCGATCATCCGGGACATAACCGATTCCTTTCCTCACGAGAACATAGGCTTCTTTGCCCGTTATATCCTCATCCTGGAATCGGATATGCCCTTGCTTTGGTGGCGCCAGCCCCAGGATGCTTTTCAAGGTTGTGGTTTTGCCCGCCCCATTTCTCCCCAGGAGGCAGGCCACCTGGCCGGCGTCCACTTTCAAGGAAACTCCGAAAAGAATATGGCTTAACCCGTAGAAAGTATGTATCCCGTCTACTTCAAGCATCCTCCTCGCCTCCAAGGTAGGCTTCCTGAACAGCCCTGCTTTTCCTCACTTCCTCAGGCTTTCCCTGGATGATCGTCTTTCCATAATTCATCACCATGATACTCTGAGCTGCATCGAAGACCACATCCATATCGTGCTCGCAGAACAGAATGGTCAGCCCCCGTGTGTCTGCTAGTCTCTTGATGAGCAACATGGTCCTTGCCGTCTCCTCAGGCGACATGCCGGCCGTAGGTTCATCAAGAACAAGCATCTGAGGTTGATTGCCCAGAGCGATAGCAATCTCCAGGATTCTCTGGTCCCCGTGAGAAAGGGAGCCGGCAATATGATCAGCTTTGTTCTGGAGACCAACACTTTCCAGGATGCGGGTTGTCTCATTAACACCCATGGATTGAGCTGGGCGAAAAAGATTGTTACTCTTCCGCTGCTGGGAGAGCACTGATACCTGGATATTCCTGAATACGGAGAGGCGGTGGAAAATGTTGGCGAGTTGAAACGATCTTGCTATGCCGCGCCTGCAGATGTCATGTGTGGGAAGTTTGGTGATGTCTTCTCCGTTGAAGATCACCCTGCCCCTGTCCGCTTTGAGTTGCCCTGTGATGAGGTTGAAAAGGGTGGTCTTCCCCGCACCATTGGGACCGATGACGGCAACGAGCTGCCCCTTTTCCACATGGAGTTCGGCTCCGTTCACAGCGAGAAATCCGTCGAAAGCTTTGTGAACCTTCTCAAGCCGTAACATGTTATCCCTTTCCTCCTTCCACTTGCTTATCCGGGCGAGCACCGAACTTCTGTTCTAGAAAGCCCATGACACCCTCGGGCAGGAAGAAAATGAGGAGGATGAGAAGAATCCCCAGGATGAGTGTCCAATACTCTGTGTAAATCCCGACAAAAGTCCGCAGAGAGACTGTAATGGCTGCACCCAGGATGGGGCCTGCGAAAGTGAACCACCCACCCAGTAAACACATGATGAAGATCTCGAGAGAAAGGACCCAGAAGAGAAGGTCTGGGAACACGGAGCGCTCAAGGACAACAAAAAGCACCCCTGCCACACCGGCAAAGAAGGCTGCGATTACAATGCCCAGAAGTTGGTGACGCCTCACATTGATGCCTAT
>JAHECH010000070.1 GCA_024641835.1 Deltaproteobacteria bacterium | reverse complement strand
ACAGCTCTTCTGAAGGCTGGAAAGTGGGAGAAAAAGAAGCTGGAAGGAAGAGAGCTTTTCAACAAGACTCTCGGGCTCATCGGAGCAGGCCATGTCGGCCGAATCGTGGCAGAGAGGGCTAAGGGTATGCTGATGAAGGTCATTAGCTATGACCCGTACATCAAACCGGAGGTGCTGGAGAAGCTGGACCTTGAGCCGGTTTCATTCGATGAACTACTTGCAAGGGCGGACTACATCACCATTCACACCCCGAGGACTGAAGAAACCAAGAACATGATCAACAAAAACACCATCCCAAAGATGAAGAAGGGGGCGATGCTGGTCAATTGCGCTCGGGGAGGGATCGTCAACGAGGATGATCTCTATGAAGCTCTTGCATCAGGCCACCTGGCAGGAGCGGCCCTTGATGTTTTCGTGAAAGAACCGCCCGGAGAGATAAAACTCATGAGTCTCCCGAACTTCATATGCACGCCCCACCTCGGGGCATCCACCAAGGAAGCGCAGGAAAACGTGTCTGTTGAGGTGGCTCACCAGATGGTTGCCTATCTCCTCCTCGGATCGGTCAAGAACGCGGTGAATGTTCCGAGCGTTAGTGCAGAGTTGATGTCGATTCTACGGCCTTTTGCCGTCCTGGCGGAAAAGATGGGCTCCTTGCAGACCCAGCTCACGGACAGCGGTGTCGTGGAAGTTCAGATTAACTATGCAGGCAAGGTGACGGAGTACGATGTAGATCCCCTCACCAGTTCGATGCTCAAAGGCCTTCTTGCTCCCATTCTCAAAGATGACGTGAATTTCATCAATGCGCCCTTTATCGCCAAAGACAGAGGGATCAAGGTTATTGAGTCAAAGACGAGCACCTCTGAAGATTTTGGGAGCCTTATCGTGCTGAGGGTAAAGTCCCTCGAGGGAGAGAACATTGTTTCCGGAACCATTTTCGGAAAGACTCTTCCGAGGATTCTGAGAATCAACAACTTCTATCTTGAGGCGATACCGGAGGGAAACATCCTGCTCATCACGAACAAGGATGTGCCAGGAGTCATTGGAGGAATCACTTCAAAGCTCGGTGAACACGGGGTGAACATCAGCAGGATGCACGTGGGCCAACAAAAGGAGAAAAAACAGAATGTCATTTTTCTGGCCACCGATACCCCTATCCAAGACAATGTCCTTGAAGAGGTTCGTGGTGTTGGGAATGTCTTCTCGGCAAGGAGAATATATTTGTAGCAGGAGTTAGATATGGCAGAAAAGGAAAAAGGGTTTGTGATCAAGGACAAGAGATCCCTGGATGAAAAGGGAGATCTCAAGGACCGGAGGGCGAAAGAAGAGGCGCCGAAAAAAGAAGCGAAACAGGAGAAAGGGGCTGAAGAAGCAGATAGAATACCGCTCCCTGAAGTCAATTTCAACTCTCTCATCTTTAGCCTGAGTTCATCTGCGCTGCTGCATCTGGGGGAGATCACTGATCCCCATACGGGGCAGAAGAAAAAAGATATCCCTCTGGCCAAGCATTCCATAGACATTATTGCTATGCTCAAGGACAAGACCAAAGGCAACCTGACCGAGGAGGAGCAGAAGTTTGTGGAGAGCATTCTTGCTGACCTGAGATGGCGATACGTGAGAGCAGCGGGGTAAGTGGCTACTGCTTACGGCTTACTTCCTATGCCGATGGGTGCCCGAAGCTACACAATCGAAGCTCCTGCCAAGTTGAACATCCGCCTCAAGATTACAGGCCGGAGGCCGGACGGATACCATGAGCTCGTCTCCATCATGACGCCGGTGAGCCTTTTGGACGTCATTGAAGTGAGGGAAAATAGAGGCGAGGGTGTTGAACTGACTGCCAGCGGATACCCGGTTCCCCTTGATGACGGCAACATCGTGGTCAGGGCGGCCCAGTCCTTTTCCGCCACAACAGGCCTTCCATCCGGGGTAAGCATCAAAATAACCAAGAATATTCCAGTTGCGGCTGGCATGGGCGGCGGGAGCAGCGACGCTGCCGCCACCCTTCTCATCCTGAATGAGATATACTCGAAACCGCTTTCCATGAATGATCTGCGTGTCCTCGCCCTTCGGCTCGGAGCCGACGTGCCATTTTTTCTGGTCTGTACACCTTGCCTTGTCACAGGGATAGGGGAAATTCTGGAGCCCGTAGAAAGATGGCCTGAATTCTGGTACGTCATCGTGACTCCTCCCATCCAGGTGTCAACGGCGTGGGTGTATCAGAACTACAGAATGAAGTTGACAACAGGAGAATATCCCTTTATAAAAAAAGCATTAGAAAGTGCTTCACTTGTAATCTCCCAAGTCCTCGAAAATGACTTAGAAGCGGTCACCTCAGCCATATTCCCGATCATCGATAGAATTAAGAGGTTGTTGGTAGAAAATGGCGCAGAGGGGGCTTTGATGAGCGGGAGCGGCCCGAGCGTTTTCGGGGCTTTTGGTTCTGTGGAGCTGGCGGAATCAGCAAAAAAGCATCTTCTTGAGCAGGAACTGGGAGATGTTTTTATGGTAAAGAGCTGGAAGAGGGGCTAGGCCCAAATCCACCGCCTAATTTCTGTACTGTAAGCGGGACGCGGGATTCGGGACTTTCCTGATCACCAGCAAGGCATCAGATGCAAGGCGCCGAGGAGCGACGACTGAGGCGTACGTACCAATACGCCGCAAGGAGAAGCGAACGCCTGCCCGCCTCGGGCAGGGAACACCGCAGATGATGTCTTGATGGTGGATCAGGGTAGGCATCTGTCATTGATCGAATGAATTGCTGGGGTGTCGTCAAGCGGTAAGACACGGGCCTTTGGAGCCCGCATTCGGAGGTTCGAATCCTCCCACCCCAGCCAGAGGTTTACGTATGAAAGTCTTTGGCGGAACATCCAATCCGGAACTCACAAAGGCGGTCTGTGAATACCTCAGGATTACCCCGGGAAAGATGCTCTCCAAGACCTTTAGCGACGGTGAGACCCAGGTAGAGATCCATGAGAATATCCGGGGAATGGATGTTTTTGTGCTTCAGTCGACTTGCCCGCCCGTGAATGACAACCTCATGCAATTGCTCATCATTATGGACGCGCTGAAAAGAGCTTCGGCGAAGAGGATTACGGCTGTCATCCCCTACTACGGGTATGGAAGGCAGGACAGAAAAGTCAAGCCCCGCGTTCCGATCACGGCTAAGCTGGTGGCTGACCTCATCACTGTGGCAGGTGCCGACAGGGTTGTCTCAATGGATCTTCATGCTGGGCAGATCCAGGGTTATTTCGACATCCCTGTGGACAACATCTTTGCTGCTCCACTGTTACTGAAATACATCTGCTCTCATTTTGAGGACAACTTGGTCGTCGTTTCACCCGACGCAGGTGGAACGGAAAGGGCAAGGGCTTTTGCCAAGCGGCTGGAGGCATCTCTGGCCATCATTGACAAAAGACGTGATGCTCCCAACGTGTCAGAAGTGATGAATATCATTGGTGAAGTAGAGGGCATGACGGCTATTATCCTGGATGACATGGTGGATACGGCAGGGACGTTGACCGAGGCTGCGCGAGCGTTGAGAAAGAGAAATGCTGCTAGGATCTATGCTTGCTGTACCCATCCCGTGCTCTCAGGGCCAGCCATTGAGAGGATTCAGGACTCTCCCATTGATCATCTAGTCGTGACGAACACGATACCTCTCAACGAAAAAGGAAAGAAATGCCCTAAAATCAGCGTATTATCCGTAGATCAGTTGCTCGGAGAGACGATCAAGAGGATCTACAACTCTGATTCCGTAAGCACCCTTTTCGTCTAGAAATGCACCAGAGAGACGCCCATAGTTATTGAGGGCGTCTCGTTTTTTTTGCCTTTTCTTATGGGCGTCCTTATGGTATACAGAAGATGTAGCGTACCATTCGCCCCGTCGTAGTTAGGTGAGCTTGGACCTTTCGAAAACGGGCAGAATTACTGGATACGAGCGATATCGTGCTAGGCCGTTAAGGGCGGGAAGCTTTCGTGCGGACGATCGCAAAGGAACGGGCTGTGCGCGAAGTGGAGAGTTTACGTGAAAAAGCCTGAATGCCCCGCTCGGAAGAGCGGGGATGAATGGCGAAGGGGCTTCACGTCGCATAGCGAGCAAGTTAGAGTGGCTTTTTCTATAGAAGAAGCCCCGTGCGGAAGCACGGGGTTCTTCACCTTTATGGTATCATGAGGAGGAATGAATGGCCCAAATTACACTATCAGCCAGTGTTAGAAAAGACAGGGGAAAAGGGGCGGCCAATAAGCTGAGAAGAAATCAACAGATCCCGGCCATTCTTTATGGCCCGAATACAGATCCGTTGATGCTATCGATCAGAGAGCTGGATCTGCGGGCGGTTTTGAAAGCAGCGACCGGCGAGAATATTATCCTTGGGCTTCGCATCGATAAAGGGAATGGGAGCGAAAGCAGGACGGTGATGGTGAAAGAATTGCAGGCAGATCCCATTAAGCCCATCTATTACCATGCGGATTTCTACGAGATTCCGATGGATAAGGAACTCACGTTCGACATCCCGATCCATTTAGTGAACACTCCTATTGGGACAGCTAACGGTGGTATTCTGCAGCACGTGAAAAGGGACGTGAGCGTGTCCTGCCTGCCTCGGAACCTGGTGGACTTTCTCGAAATCGATGTATCCGGTCTGGATATTGGTGGCTCGGTCCACATCAGGGATATCGTGTTTCCGCCCGGTATCCGGAGCAATGAAGAGGGGGATATGACTGTCGCCGTGGTGAACGCACCTTCCCTGGTGGCGGAGAAAGTTGAGGAAGTGCCAGAGGAGGAAAAGGTGGCTGAGGCTGAGGGAGGAGCGCCAGCCCCGGAAGCATCCCCTGAAGAAGAGAAATAAGCTGCTGTGGAAAGGGGGTGAATGGAGACTCGTCCAAGGTGTATCTGATTGCCGGCCTTGGTAATCCTGGGCCGAAGTATAAAGATACGCGCCACAACATCGGGTTCATGGTCGTTCAGGGCTGGGCTAAGACGCTGGGCATCCGGCTGGCGGGGCGTCGTTTCAGAGCAAAGTGCGGTCAGGCTGTGTTCCAGGCTCGCAAGATCTTGCTGTTGTGCCCTCAAACGTTTATGAATCTGAGCGGCGTCTCTATCAAAGCATGCGCCGATTTCTACCGGATTGTGCCGGAGAACATCTTGGTTGTTCATGATGATGTTGATCTTCCTGTGGGCAGGGTCAGGCTTGTTCAGAACGGGGGCGCCGGAGGGCATAAAGGGATTTTATCCATTTTCGAATACCTGAGCAGCCGTCAATTCAACCGCTTGAAGGTAGGCATCGGCCGTCCACGCCGCGAGGAGCCTGTAGATGAGTTCGTATTGAACCCTTTTTATGAGGAGGACAGGCTCACTGTGGGAAAGGTGATTGACTTGTCAAAAAGTGGCTGTGAAATCTTCGTGACCGAAGGAATTGCGGTGGCGATGAACCGGATTAATTGCCAGAACCTGGCACAGGAAACTGAAGCCGGCTCAGCCGGTGAAGCCGGCTCAGCCGGTGAGAAGCGCTGAAGCCCTTCAGAGTGATCGGCGGCGCATTCCTTTTCAGACGGGTGCTCTTTTTCGATATCCAGGGACGAGGCAGAGAACAGGATTTTTGAATTAACTAAGTACTCAAGGGAGTTGAGGACCAATGTTCAAGATAGGCGACTTGGCTGTTTATCCAGCTCATGGTGTGGGGGTTATCGAAAGACTTGAAACAAAGCAGATCTCGGGGTGCTCACAGGATTTTTATATCATGAGAATTCTTGAAAACGACATGATCATCATGATCCCTACGAAGAATGTGGAAAGCGTTGGGTTGAGAGAAATCATTGGTCAGAAGGAAGTCCCGAAGCTTTATTCCATTCTCAAGAAGAGAAAGATGACGATAGACAACCAGACATGGAACAGACGATACCGGGAGTATATGGAAAAAATCAAGACGGGCTCTGTTTTTGAGGTAGCTGAAGTCTATCGTGACCTCCTTACTCTGAAGGTTGAGAAAGATCTCTCTTTCGGCGAAAGGAAAATGCTCGATACGGCGAGAAACCTTCTGGTGAAGGAAATATCCCTGGCAAAAAACGTGAAGGAGGAGCAGATAGAAAAGGATCTGGACAGGATCTTTTCGTAAGTGCCTATCCATTCTGAGGTTGTGGAATACCAGTCTGATAAGGTCTATTCATTTCTCATCACCCGGGCGGAGGGAAATCAACGAGTAGATGCCTTTCTCGCATCCCGAATTGAGGGCCTGACGAGATCCAGGGTTCAGGCGCTGATCAAAGAGGGCTCTGTTCAGGTAAACAAGCAGCCAGCGAAGGCGAGTTACAGGCTCAGGGTCGCGGACCATGTAGACCTCAGGATTCCCCCAGCAGTCCCCTACCGCTTAGAGCCTGAGCCAGTAGAATTTGCCCTTATTTATCAAGACTCCTCTCTCATTATTGTGAATAAACCACCAGGATTGGTCATTCATCCGGCTCCGGGACATCTCAGAGGGACCCTTGTTCATGGTCTTCTCAAGCACTCAAGGGGTTTGTCCGGCATTGGTGGTGTCTTGAGGCCAGGGATTGTTCATCGCCTAGACAAGGATACCTCGGGCCTGCTGGTGGTGGCGAAGAATGACAGGGCACATGGGCTGCTGTCTGCACAGTTCAAGGCCGGAGAGGTGAAGAAGAGATATCTCGCCGTCGTCCATGGGATCATGGAGGGAAGCCTTGGGGAGATCGACCTTCCTATCGGCCGGCATCCCAAGAGAAGAAAAGAAATGGCAGTGGCGTCATCGGGCGGTAGAAGGGCGCTGACCACCTGGCGAAAGCTGGAGGAATTGGGGGGAAGATTTTCGATTCTTTCGGTGGCACCCAAGACAGGCAGAACCCATCAGATTAGGGTTCACCTATCTCACATCGGACACCCCATCGTGGGGGATCCTGTCTATGGATATCGACGACAGTGGTGGAAAAAGCATTTTTCTGCAAAGAACGGCACGCTACCTCAGATTCCGAGGCAGATGCTCCATGCGGAAACGCTCGGCTTCATCCATCCTGACTCAGGAGATTTTTGTGAATTCAAGGCGCCAATGCCGAAAGACATGATGGATATCATCGGTGTGCTAAAATCACTTGCTTTTTGGGACAAAAAGATTGACAATAATATAAATTGATTTATAAAAGGAGCATAAAGAGACCCTGCCTACTGTCGGATTCGGTTAATCTGGATTCCAAAACGAGCTTCACGGGTAGTCTGCTGCGCCATCATCTTTAACTCACATAAAAGGTTTTTCAGGCTGGTCCGAAAACCTTCGGAAGGTTCCTGATATCATCCAAAAAGCAGTGCAATCTTCGATTTCTTCAGATCCGTTTGGACGCAAGGAATTCACCAATCCAGCCTTTGGCAAGGGATCTCGGTTTTTTGGCGAAACCAATTTTGGTCAAGCCATCGGAATGGGTAAACATGCCTTTTCACGGTTGCGGGAGACGACGTCAATTATGGGGAGCTAAAGGATGAATCTTGTAGAACTGAAGAAAATGAAAATCAGTGAGTTGACCAACATGGGCAAAGATTTCAGCATCGAGGGAGCCACGGGCATGCCCAAGCAAGATCTGATCTTTGCCCTCCTTCAAGCCCACTCTGAAAGGAATGGGCTCATCTATGGGGAAGGGGTCCTTGAAATCTTGCCCGACGGTTTCGGATTTCTTAGGGCTCCTGATTCCAACTACCTGCCGGGACCGGATGACATCTACATCTCCCCCTCTCAGATCAGACGGTTTAATCTGAGAACGGGGGACACGGTTTCAGGCCAGATCAGGCCTCCCAAAGACACGGAACGCTATTTTGCGCTGCTCAAAGTGGAGCAGGTCAATCATGAGGATCCGGAAATCTCCCGGGAGAAAATCCTTTTTGATAACCTTACTCCCCTTTACCCGAATAAAAGAGTAAAGCTTGAGACAACCCATGATAATCTCTCTTCAAGAATCATGGACCTCATGACCCCGTTGGGGAAGGGGCAGAGAGGCCTGATCGTAGCCCCTCCGAGGACCGGCAAAACCATGCTCCTTCAAAACATCGCCAACAGTGTCTCGGCGAACCACAAAGAAATTCATAAGATCGTCCTGCTGATCGACGAACGACCGGAAGAAGTGACAGACATGCAGAGAAACGTGGACGCGGAAGTGATCAGCTCCACTTTCGATGAGCCCCAGCAGAGACACGTACAGGTGGCAGAAATGGTGATTGAAAAAGCAAAGAGGCTGGTGGAACACAAGAGGGACGTGCTCATCCTTCTGGATAGTATCACCAGGCTGGCCAGAGCCTATAATGCCACGGTGCCGCCCAGCGGCAAGATCCTTTCAGGCGGGCTTGATTCCAACGCCTTGCACAAGCCAAAACGGTTTTTCGGAGCCGCAAGAAATGTGGAAGAGGGGGGTAGCCTCACGATCATCGCCACCGCATTGATTGACACAGGGAGCAGGATGGATGAGGTGATCTTCGAGGAGTTCAAGGGCACCGGCAACATGGAGATCCACCTTGATCGGAAACTGGTGGACAGGCGCGTCTTTCCTTCTATCGATATCAACCGTTCTGGGACCAGGAAGGAAGAACTGCTCTTGGAAGCAGCGGACCTGAACCGCATTTGGATCCTGCGGAAGCTCCTTGCCCCTTTGACCACAGTGGACAGCATGGAATTTTTGCTGGACAAAATCAAAGGGACGAAAGATAATAAAGAATTTTTAGCATCCATGAGCGAGTAGTGAAAGGAGAGACAATGAAAAAGGACATACATCCAGAATACCATAAAGCCATCGTCCATTGCGCGTGTGGCAATGAATTTGAAACAGGGTCCACCTTGAAAGAGATCAGGGTTGAGATCTGCTCCAAATGCCATCCTTTTTTTACGGGCAAGCAGAAACTGGTAGATTCCACCGGAAGAGTAGAACGGTTTCGAACAAAGTACTCTCAGGTAGATCAGGCGAGAACTGCGAAAAAGGCGAAAAAAGCCTCATGACGTTATCCTGGGAACTTCTGGGACACGATATGAACATCACTTCTGCGAGTGAGGGAAAGGTTCACCCGCCTCTCCGAAGGAGTCCGGAGTCCTGCGGACCGGCGGCGCCGAAGGCGACCAGGGGATGGGAGAGGGTTACCTTATGTTGTCGAAAGTGAAAGAGATTGAGGAGCGGTACCAAGAGCTGGAGAACGAACTGGCTCGGCCCGGAATGGTTCGGGATCAAAAGCTTTATCAGAAGTACATGAAGGAGCACAGAAACCTCTCTCCTATCGTAGAGACATTCAGGAAGTGCCTGTCCATAGAGAAGGAAATCGAAAACAACCGCTCCCTCTTGGATGACGCTGATCAGGAGATACGGAAGCTTGCCAAGGAAGAGATAGAAAGACTCAGATCTGATCTGCAGCAGAAGGAGAACGAACTCAAGGTGGTTATGCTGCCCCAGGACCCGAACGACGAAAAGAACATCATTCTGGAGATCAGGGCGGGTACAGGCGGTGAGGAAGCGGGCCTTTTTGCCGGCGATCTTTTCAGAATGTACACCCGGTATGCAGAATTGAAAGGCTGGAAGATCGAGGTTCTTAGCCAAAACCAGACCGGATTGAAAGGGTTCAAAGAGGTGATCGTGCTCATCTCAGGCGAGAGGGTTTACAGCCGGCTGAAACATGAAGGAGGGGTTCACCGTGTCCAGCGGGTGCCGGAAACTGAAGCGCAGGGAAGAATCCATACGTCTGCGGTCACCGTTGCTGTCCTTGTGGAGGCAGAGGAACTGGATGTGCAAATCAACCCGGAAGACCTGCGGATTGATGTCTACCGTTCTTCCGGCCATGGCGGTCAGCACGTGAACGTGACGGATTCCGCTGTGCGCATTACCCACATTCCCACCGGCCTCGTGGTCACATGCCAGGATGAGAAGTCTCAGCATAAGAACAAGGCCAAAGCGTTAAAGGTGCTCAGGTCTCGGTTGCTCGACATGGAGCAGGCCGAGCAACAATCGAGGATTACAGAGGAGCGGAGAAGCATGGTAGGTTCAGGTGATCGAAGCGAGAAGATCAGAACCTACAACTTTCCCCAGGCAAGGGTCACAGACCACAGGATCGGTTTGACCCTGTATCGATTGGATGCGATTCTTCAAGGGCAGCTAGATCTGATCATTGACCCCATTATCACTCACTACCAAGCTGAGGCACTCAAAGCAGCATAATGAGCCAGAAAAGATGGACTGTGGGCGAACTCTTAAAAGTCACCACAGACTTCCTGCAGAGAAGAAACATTGATTCACCCCGCCTGAGCGCGGAAATTCTTCTTGCCCACCAGCTTTGCCTCAACCGGATTCAACTCTATTTAAACTTCGAGCAACCCCTCAAGGAGGAGGAAGTGCAGGGATACCGGTCCCTGATTAAAAGGCGCATCAGCCGAGAGCCGATTCAGTATATCACCGGCGTCCAGGAGTTCTGGTCCTTGGAATTCAATGTGGGCCCCCGAGTTCTGGTTCCACGACCGGAGACGGAAGTGCTTGTAGAGCAGGTGATTGACCTCTATAAAGGGAAGAAACTATCCAATCAACCCAGGATCCTTGACCTTGGCACAGGATGTGGTGCTATCGCCATTGCTCTCGGGAAAGAGATCCCTGAGGCGAAGATTTGGGCAAGTGACATTTCGCAGGATGCCATCGATGTGGCGAGGCAGAATGCAATCAAGCACGGAGTAGACGAGAGGGTCCATTTTCTTATCGGGGATATGTTCCAGCCCTTCAGAGATGGTGAGTTGCTTTTCCAGGCGATTGTTTCAAATCCTCCCTATATTCCATCCGATGCGTTTGATTCCCTGGCTCCGGAAGTGAAAGGTCATGAGCCGAGACTGGCTCTGGACGGGGAGGAGGATGGCATGGCATATGTCACGAAAATTGTTCTTGAGGGAGCGGATTACCTGACTGCACAGGGATGGATTTTGGTGGAAATGGACCCGGATCAGACCTCGAAAGCCGTGGATCTCATGGAAAAAACCGGCAGCTATCGTACTCCAACACGTATCAAAGACTACAGCCGTCGATACAGGGTGGTTGTGGCGCAGAAAAGATAAGATGTTTATTTTCTTTATGGGTAAGGGCATTGTTCTCCAATCGGTTTGAAACGGGCTTTTTGATTCCATAGGTACCTCTTTTTGCTCGATGCCCACATTGGTCGGGGATTCAGGTTCACTATTTTCCAGATGACGTAGCCAGGGGTGTGGGGGTCTCTTTCAAAATGAGGAAACGAAGAGAGACCGGGAAAGACTCCGCAAGTAGAGGGCAGCGAAGGCGGGCG
>JAHECH010000699.1 GCA_024641835.1 Deltaproteobacteria bacterium | reverse complement strand
AACCAGAGGCTGCCAAGGATCCCTTCAAGAAAGCTCTTCTGGTCATTGATGTATTCATGCTCTCTTGCCCTCCTTTCTTGCCATCTCAACTGCGGTTTTGATCCCCTTCTTTATACGGGGATAAGTTCCGCAACGGCAGATCACATCATCCATTTTGCTGATGAGTTTATCTGCGTCGGGAGTCGGCTTCTCCGACAGGAAAGCGGCAACCTGCATGATGATGCCGGGTTGGCAATAACCGCACTGGACGACCTGCTCTTTGATCCATGCCCT
The DNA here is from genome assembly GCA_024641835.1 of Deltaproteobacteria bacterium. Taxonomy (GTDB): domain Bacteria; phylum Desulfobacterota; class DSM-4660; order Desulfatiglandales; family HGW-15; genus JAHECH01. The sequence goes on along the minus strand of JAHECH010000699.1, from coordinate 2,750 downwards.
TTTTACAGGGTGGTTTTCGGAAAGCCCTTCGATCGTCGTAATCTTCTTTCCTTTCACTTCGCCAACGCTGATGCTGCAGGATCTCTCAGCCTTCCCGTCGACATGGACAGTACATGCGCCGCACTCCCCGATTCCGCAGCCGTACTTAGTGCCCGTGAGCTTCAGGTAGTCCCTGAGAACCCAGAGCAAAGGAGTATCATCTAAAACATCCGCTTTGTAGACTTTGCCGTTCACATGAATAGAAATCATAGTCCCCTCCTTTCTTTTGTTTTTTCCTTATCCTTCCTTTTGGAAAAAAGTCTTCCCCTAGAACCCGAATGGGTTACGGCTCATTCGCCTGAACCGTTCTGACGATGCTGTCCTGACTTGTCTTTGCTCCGGATTTTTCTGACAGGGATTACCTGAAGGAGGTTGAATAAATCCAGTCCTCAGTCCCATACAGATGAGGTTTTCTGACTGGCTGAGGAGACGGTTGCGCACTCCCTTTCTCGCTTTTTTGAAGAGTGGTCGAAAAGTTTGAACGAGGTGGGTAACAAAAAGCTACAAGCACGATCTTAGTGAAAGCCGCGCCGTTGTCAAGGGAAAAGCGGGGAGAGAGTTAAACCAGAGGACAGAGAACAGATGACAGAAGGAGAAATGCCTAAAGTGCGCTAAAGTGCCTAAAGTTGGAATCACGAAAACACCCCGGTGAAATAATAAGGCAACTTCATTTCACGGGGCGCGCGAAAGAGAGAAAACATGAAAAATGACAGAGGGCAGAGTTTACCCGCCACAGGCGTGAAAGCCCGCCAGAGGCGGAAAAGGAGGAAGTAGAATGCTCTTTTGTGAAATGAATGTTGCCCTTGTGATCATGTTAGCTTTTTAGGATCAAATTGATTTTTATTGGGTTCGGCAGTAAAATATTATTCGTCTTGAAGTTAGGCTTCGAGTCCAGGGAGTGGAGATAAGAAAATAAGGGGATAAGTGATGGGCGTAACCTTGAAGGTCAAACGCAAATTGATCGTCAATGGGAAAGAGTACAATTCCGTTGAAGAAATGCCGCCTGAACTCCGCGACGCTTACGAGAAGGCTGTGAGCTCAGGATCCGGCGCGAGAATCCAAAAACCCCAAGTCAGCATGGAGACAAAAATAGTATTCAATGGGAAACAATATGAAAGCCTCGAGGCAATGCCTGGTGACATTCGCAGGGTTTACCGGTCGGTGATGAAGGCCGCTGAGACGGGCGAGGCTTCCCCGGAAATGCTTTCCGCGGCACTTGCTGACGGGCCGACTCTGACTCGCCAGGGCCAAGCGCTCCACACGTCCATGGATCTTCCGAAACCGATTGAACCCGTGTCTTCTTTTTCTCCACGCTGGATCATCGGCGGCCTGGTGCTGCTCGGCTTCGTTTTCGGACTCTATTACCTGTTCTCCAAGTGAAGCTCCGGCCGCATAGTTCCTCCGGTTTTTTGCCTCACGATTCAAAAGTCCCTTTCACGAGCAGGCTCTTCCCGTGGATCATCATCTTTCCTTTCGCGACGACCGATTCGATCTCAAGGTCCTTGCCGAGGATCAGGAGATCCGCGTCCTTCCCCTCCTCAAGGCTCCCCTTGCTCCGGAAGATCCCGGCACGCTTCGCAGGGTTGGAGGTCACGAGCTTCAAAGCGTCCTCCATCGGAAAACCTTCTTTGACCAGGTCTCTCCACTCCTCGAAAAGGTTCTGGATATCGCCCACCCCAAGCCTGATCACCTTCCCTTTTTCATCGAAGATGGGCATGGACCCGTTGGAATCAGAGCTGAGGGAGATCTGACCCACCGAGACCCTTGCATCAAGGGCCATCTGAAGCGCCTTTCCGGTTGCGACAGAAAAGGAAAGGTCCCTGCCTTTCACGGTAAAATCGATGTTGCCCCCCATTCTTGCAAACTCCAGGCTATATTCCAGAAGAGCCTCAGTCCGGGTCAGATGGGTGGGAAGGAACTGGCTGATAGGGATCTCAGTCTCTTTCACGATGCGTATGATCGGGTCGAGCCTCCCGGGGCCCGAACCTACATGAAGATGCACAAGCCCCGCTTTTCCTCCGAGCATCCCGCCCACCCTTGCCTCGGCTGCAACGCGGCAAAGCTCCTCGAAGGCCGGCTGGGATGAGCGATGGTCAGAGATGGCGACCTCACCGACGCCGATCACCTTGGGAATGAGGGCCACATCTTTTCTGACGCTCCCTGTGATCGTTGCAGGAGGAAACTGGTACGATCCGCAATAGATATAGGTTGAGATCCCTTCCTCCTCCAGCTGCATCGCCTTGGCGAGAAGCGTCTCGGGCCTGCGCGAGACATCGTCTGTCCCGAGGCATCCGACCACCGTGGTTACGCCGGCCCGCGTTATCCTGGAAAGAGTGATCTCAGGGGTCCTTGTGGCCGGGCCTGCCTCCCCGCCCCCTCCCAAGAGATGAACATGCAGATCGATGAGTCCCGGAATGACGGTCTTTCCTCTCGCCTGGATGACTGTCGCAGAAAAGCTCTCAGGAAGCTCTATCCTGTCCGCGATCCGCGCGATGCTGGTGCCGACGACCAGGATGTCTTTCCTGCCCAGCCTTGCCGGCGCATAAACCATACCGCCCTTTATGAGAACAAAATGTGCAGCCTTTTCCGTAGAACCCCTTTTCATGGCAAACCCCCTCGGATGGATTCAATCCCTTTCCCCTAGACCGGCGTCCTAAAGTTCCTTTACAAATAACGCTCCGACCCCATCCCTTCCCGGGAGACGGTCTCTC
>JAHECH010000698.1 GCA_024641835.1 Deltaproteobacteria bacterium | reverse complement strand
ATTCAGCCCAGTTGGTGGCCAAGGGCGTCATCGAATGCGCCTATGAATCAACGATCAACATCTCTCCCGTGATCAAGGAGTGCAACGTTTTCTCCCTGCCATTTTTTATCAATACCTTTGAGAATCTGGACAAAATGGAATATAGTCGGACGGGCAAGGTTGTCTTCGCTGCCATGGAGAAAAAAGGGCTCACCCCCTTGGCCTGGGCGGAGAACGGCTTCAGGCAGCTTACCAACAGCAAGAAAGAAATCAAGATGCCGGAAGACCTCAAAGGCATGAAGATCCGCGTGGTGGGAAGCCCCATCTTCATCGATATTTTCAAACATCTGGGGGCTGACCCGGTCAACATGAACTGGGGCGACGCCGTTACGGCCTTTCAACAGGGCGTTGTGGACGGGCAGGAGAATCCCGTGGGAGTCCTCGTTCCTATTCAGATATGGCAGTATCACAAGTATGCAACGTTCTGGAATTACCTTGCCGACCCGCTTGTCATCTACTGGAATCAGAAGGAATGGAAATCTTTTCCAAAAGACATTCAAAAGGCTCTACGGGAAGCTGCCATAGAATCGGGCAAATTTGAAAAAGCCCTGGCCCGGGCTGGCCTTGACGGAGACAAATCTTTGAACATCCTCAAGAACGAGTTCAATTACACGATGGAAATCCCTGAGCCGGTCAAGTTCATGGAAAGCAAGGGCATGACCGTCACCTTTCTATCGGACAACGAAGTAAAAGCCTTTGAGAGCGCGACCAAACCTGTTCTTGAAAAATGGATTCCAGAGGTCGGCAAGAGCCTTTACGAAAAGGCCCTATCCGACATGGGAAAGAAAAAGTAGCCTTAGAGGCATGCGAACTGCTGAGGCTCATAGCTCATGGTCTAGAGGTAGGGACGCGCAAGGCATCATCCATGAGCTATGGGCTTCTCTCCGGGGAGTCCATGGGGAATTCAAATAAGCGCATCAGGTTGGATCACTGGATTGCCGCCATATTGCTCTTCGTCATGGCAGCGATTGCTTTTATTAATGTTGTCAGCCGCTACGTCATTAACTTCTCATTTGCGGCAACGGAAGAGATCACCATCAACCTTTTCGTCTGGCTCACCGTGGTCGGCTCGGGCATTGCCTTTGAGCGGGGCGGCCAGCTCGGAATGGTGACCCTTTACAACCTCTTGCCCAACAAGTTGAAGAAATTTGCAATCCTTCTGAGCGCCATGCTGAGCGCCGCACTTTTCGTGCTTGTGGACATCTATATCATCCAAGCCATTTACGACGAGATCACTCTTTTTTGGGCCATTTCACCGGCTCTCGGAATTCCCGTCTGGATATACTACCTGGGGGTTCCCATCCTTTCCGTTTTTGTGTTCAGGGGCATCTACAAAGATGCATCCTCCAAGCTCAAGAAACTGCAAGGATTGAGGGGCGCCTAAATGGACGTTGTCCTCATCTTAGGAATCTTTCTCATTCTGATGGCCCTTGGGTTGCCGATCGGGACGTCTCTCGGGATCGCTGCTGTGATCACCGTTTATGAGTTCAACCTGGGTATGGGCATGCTGGGTGTTAATTTTGTCTCCGGAATCGCGTCGTTCCCTCTTCTGGCAATCCCCTTTTTTGTCCTGGCCGGTGTGATCCTAGAAAAAGCCGGCCTTGCTGCGACCATCGCCCATTTCTTTGAATTGGTCGTAGGAAAGGCGGTCGGCGGCCTGGCGATTGTCGCTGTGCTCACCTGCATGTTCTGGGGGGCCCTCTCCGGTTCTGGTCCGGCCACTACCGCGGCGGTAGGGCTGATTCTCATAGCACCCATGATCAAGCATGGCTATGAAAAAACCTTTGCAGGAGCCATCATCGCCAATGCTTCGGACCTTTCCATCGTCATACCCCCCAGTATCGCCTTCATCATTTACGGCAACATTACCAGTGTTTCTGTGAGTGCCCTCTTTGCTGCAGGAATTATCCCAGGGGTCTTGACGGGAATGGGTCTCGTATTCATGGCCTACGTCATATCTCGCCGAAGAGGTTACCGGGGGCTGGAAAGAAGAGGGAGTTCAAAAGAAATCCTCATGGCCCTGAGAAAAGCCATTTGGGCGATTCTTGCTCCCGTCATCATCCTTGGAGGAATATACACCGGCATCTTCACCCCCACAGAAGCTGCGGTCGTCGCGGTTTTCTACAGCCTGTTTGTCGCCCTCGCCGTTTACCGCACTGTTACATGGAGGGACTTTATAAGCATCCTTGTGGACGCGAGCGTCACGAGTTCAGTGATCATGTTCATTGTGGTCTTTGCCGGGATCTATACCTGGGCTGCATCGGTCATCGGCATCATCGATATTGCAGCCAACGGCATCGTCAACGCATCACCGAACGCTGTCGTCATGATCATCTTGATTGATCTCTTGCTCCTGGGGCTTGGTATGCTTCTGGACGCCATTTCCATCTCTTACCTCATTATGCCTATCCTTATTCCTGTACTGGCCGCTTTCAAAATAGATCCCGTGTGGTACGGCGTCATCTTCGTTTCCGCCCTGGCGATTGGACAGGCAACCCCTCCGGTTGGGGTAAACTTATTCACTGCAGCCAATTTAATCAAAAGTGACTTGGACCCTGTGGCTAAGCAGGCTTTTCCGTTTGTCATCGTCGCCAGCATCGTCCTGATCATTATTTCGCTGATCCCGGCTCTGTCTCTTTATTTGCCTGTCAAGCTGGGCCTGTATGCGCCTTAGGGATTCGGGCGGTCCTGAGTCCTTCCCGGCGCTGAGATCATTCCCGGAATCATAATGCCTTCCCACGCAACCATGTTGCAGGAGGCCTTTAGATGAAGCAACGGAAATTGAACAAAAGAGAGATGATCGAGCTTTTCAAAAGGATGCTCCTCGTTAGAGCCTTTGAAGAAAAGGCGGGTGAATTATTTCAGCAGAACCTCATCCCCGGTTTCATTCACCTGTCCATTGGAGAGGAAGCTTCCTCGGTTGGGACCTGCTCCGTCCTCCGCAGGGATGATTATGTGGCCAGCACACACCGAGGCCACGGCCATCTC
>JAHECH010000697.1 GCA_024641835.1 Deltaproteobacteria bacterium | reverse complement strand
CAGCAGGAGTAAAGCGGAAGGCCTCCCCATAACCTACAATGCCCTCGTCGGTGAACACCTTCACCAGCACCTGATGAGAGCTGGCCAGCGTTTTTTCCTCTAAGGTGGAAAGAGGGAAATTATGCTGTTGTGGGATCCGTAATGGTATAGCTTTTATATCCGTGATCTTCATTTTGGGTTACCCTCCTCCTTTCATACACATGAATTTAAGTACAACAAAGAAGAAAGAAGACACTTCCTGCAGCTGAAAACGAAGTTGCTACCGTTATAATTCGGGGTTGAACAGCAGTCTCACTAAATTCTTCAAGTGGTTAAACGGACTAATGTAAGCGGGGACATAATTTCGATACCCTGTTCCCAACCGGTTTCAGTACTCGTAAATCTAGCGGCGCCGCCAATACGCTCTGGGGCAAAGACGTAGCTACCTCGGCAGCACGTAGAGCCTTAAGATGCTTGGATAAGCAGCTTGAGCGCTTCAGAAACAATCACATTCAGGATAAGGTGGAATTTCTGTCCCTGGATTAAATCACCAAAAAAGTCTGAGAAGTGCGAGTTCACAAAAAAGCGATGCTCTATGTCTTTCCCACCTATCTCATAAAGCCCGTAAGTGAACGAATCGCTTAGCTCGGACTATTTCCTCCCATAGGGCGGGGCTTTATGCCCGATTCATGGGTTCGCCACTGCGATTTCTAACAAGACCTTCAGCCGTAACCAAAAAACATGAGCCCACCAAGACGGTGTGGGTTTCTAAGTCCAACTAATGGTTGGTTAAAAAGAGGCCCTTTCCTTTAAACTCACGGATCTGGAAGATGAAACTTCCTGGGCAATTTGCCTAACCTATGCAAGGGGCCTGAGACTTCTGGACAGACAGCTCAAGCTTGCTATAAGAGATGGCGACCTGGCTCTGGTCAAGGATATTAAGCAAATCTATCCTTTCATCAACAGCCAACGCTCTGTAGCCCATAAGATGTGAGATGCACCAGTGAACATCAAAGCTGTCAATCGACACCACTATCTCAAAGACGCTTCTCCTCTCAATTCCCAGCATCAATGAAGCCATCAGCCCTTTAAAGAAACTGAACACCGAAAAATGCGAATTTCAAAAACAATCGTCTGCCTAATCCATAAAGAAGGACTTTCTTAAGTGCTTAGGCTATGATCACTTTGATAAACAGCTTTGTGTATCCATTCGGGCAATCAATATCTTACAGATGGCTTAGCGAGAGGTCTGTGGCAGGACAAGCCCGATGACCACTTTTTTGGGAAATAAACGAAACGCTAAGCCCATAATGCAAAGCATCTCCGACACGCTGAAATACAACAGGAGCAGTAAGGTCCAAAGGTTAACTTCCATAAATTGATAAAGGAAATAATTATATTAGATTGGCTTTACTAACCGTGTCCTCAGGTATGTTGATAAAATACACAGAGAACGCGGAGCAAAAAGCAATTCCTTGACATTTTCCTGTTTTAATCAGGGCGACCAAACGCCCTTATTTTATAGCCAGCTTTTACTAGCTTTTCGCTAAGTGTTTTTGCCACATCCACAGCATTTGGGCCATCACCATGCACTAATACGGTATCAACCTTAATATTAGCGTATGAACCATCAATTGTCTCTATTCTTTCTTCATCCAACACTCTTAATATTCTTTCTGCCGCCCAAATGGGATCGGTTGCCTTCTTTTTGTGATCAGGGGATATCACGCCGGTCAGGTCGGACCTGTATTGCATGTCAGCAGCGAGCATTACTGCCGTCCGCAATCCCTTTTTGCGGGCAATTTCCATCGAGACCCCCATTCTGCCAACGAAAATTAGTTTGGGATCAACTTCTATTATTGATTCAATAAAACCTCTTGCTAGGTTTTCGTCCTTGGCAATCATACCAAACAGTACTCCATGAGGCATCACGTGCTGCAACTTCAGACCATAGGCTTCAACAAAGACCTTCAAAGCTCCAACTTGATAAGTAACATAATCTTTGCACTCTTGAGGGGTAATTTCGATATGGCGCCGCCCAAAGCCAAGCACATCGGGAAGACCGGGGTGAACTCCTATGGCAACACCATTCTTTTTTGCCAATTCCACAGTCTTGCGCATTACACCTGGATCGCCTGCGTGAAAACCGCAAGCAATATTGGCCGAACTTACGTATTTCATGAGTTCTTGATCATTCCCCAATTCGTATCTTCCTAAGCTCTCTCCCATGTCTGCACTTATATCGATAGTCTTTCTTGAATTGTTCATTATGACCTCCTACTGATTCACTAGATAGCGTTTAAAAGTCAATTTGCCAAGGAGCGCTCCCGTCCCCTCTGAGAGGTCCTGAAAAAACCCGAACAACTTGAAGCTAGAAATCTCCGCAAGCTAGCAAATGCAATTCTTTTGAGCTCATTAGCATTCTATCATCTTGAGACTCCTGCTGCGGGAGCCAAATGTTACAGGTTGGTCATTTTAAATGCTATTCGGGCGAAAGCTGTGCAAAAATTCTATGGTCATCTTCCGCTATTTGATACGCAGTTTCCAGAGATACCAGCTGAAATTTAACTTTATCACCTGTTTTAAGTTGCCCAACCTTATCCAAATCTGCATCAATGACGGTTCCGATTCTAGCATGCGCTCCTCTTGTCTGACCGTCAGAACAAATAATAGTAACTTCTCTGCCCAAGACAACCTGGATAGCGCCTAGAGGGGTGGCGGTTGGGATAATGCCAGATACCGTTCCTCCCCCCTCCAGCATTTCTCTTTCTGACCTTGGTTTAAAAGGTAACTGAAAGCTCTCATCCATCCTCACTGCATTCCTATTTGCCTTAGAGGAAACCCTCCACTCATGGTTAAGAAAGGTTTCAATGGCTTCTTCCGTGAATAGCTCATTTTCGGATCCAAGAATTACTCTGAGAACTGTAAGATCGGAATATCTACTAACAAGTGGGAAGTCCAATCGAATTCCTTCCAAAAAAGGGGAGCCAGGTGGCGCTGACTCTATCTCAAGTATATCCCCGTTTTTCAGAGATCTTCCTTGAAAGCCAC
>JAHECH010000696.1 GCA_024641835.1 Deltaproteobacteria bacterium | reverse complement strand
GGCCTCTATCCAGGATAAGGACCTCTCTACTTTACGGACCAGGCTGAAAAGGTCGATCTCGCACCTCCCGCAGGTGGGGCAGGAGATGATCTCCGGTCCCCTGTGTCTCAGGTCGAGGGCCCTCAAAATCTCATAGGCCACTTTGACTTCTTCCAGGGGATCTCTCGACAGGGAGACCCGGAGCGTATCTCCAATTCCCCTGTAGAGAAGAATGCCGATACCGATGGCACTCTTCACCGTACCCGAAATGAGCGTCCCCGCCTCTGTCACCCCGAGGTGCAAAGGGTAATCCACTTTTTCACTCAGCAACTCATAGGCTGAAATGGTGTGCAGTACATTGGAAGACTTGAGGGAGACCTTGATGCGATCAAAATCGAAACCCTCGAAAAGCGCAATGTACTCAAGAGCGGTTTCCAACATAGCCTGGGGGGTCGGGTGGCCATGTTTCGCCAGAATGTCCTTTGGCAGGGAGCCCGAATTGACCCCTATGCGTATTGCTGCGTCTCTCTCTTTTGCCTTCTTGATGATTTTTCCAACCGCTTTCGGGCCCCCTATGTTCCCTGGATTGATTCTAATGCCATCCGCCCCCGCTTCAAGGGAAGCAATCGCCAGTCGGTGATCAAAGTGGATGTCGGCAATAAGAGGGATGCGAATCCTTTTCTTGATACCGGAAAAAGCCCGAGCTGCTTCCATATCCGGAATGGCCAGGCGTACAATCTCGCACCCTGCGGCTGCAAGTCGCTTGATCTGCCTGACGGTAGCTCCCACGTTCCTCGTGTCCGTAGTGGTCATGGACTGTACCACCACAGGAGAATCCCCTCCAATGGGAACATCTCCCACATGGATGACGCGGGTCTTTCTCCGAGGACATGGGCTATGAAACAGTCCTAAACGGTCCATTCGTGATTCAGCAAAAAGGGAAGGTTCCTCCTCTGCGGGGTATGGCAGGTCTCACAACTTTTTGATTTTAACCCAACTTCCTTGATTAGCAAAGAAATATTTGACAGCCCGAGGAAGATGGCTCATGGAAGTCCTTTACAAAACGACAAAGACCCACTATTCTTCATCCATTGGAGCAAGGAGGGCAAGAAATGCCAATTTCCAAGAAAATTCAGACTTCTGTTGAGAGAGCTTCCTGGATCAGAAAAATGTTCGAGGAGGGTATAGCCAGAAGAGCGAAATATGGAGCGGAAAATGTTTTCGATTTCAGTATCGGTAACCCGAACCTGGAGCCTCCTCCAAAATTCAAGCAAGTCCTGAAGGATATCGCGAATGACGCCAGACCGGGCCAGCATGGTTATATGCCAAATGCGGGCCATGTGGAAACCAGGAGGGCGGTAGCAGATTACCTGAGCAAGCTCAATGGCCGGATCTTCGTGCCTGACGACGTGGTGATGACCGTGGGCGCAGGGGGTGGCCTGAACGTGGTGTTGAAGACCATTCTCAACCCTGGTGAAGAAGTCATCATCCCGAGCCCATACTTTATGGAGTATAATTTTTACCTCGACAATCACCAGGGTATACCCAAGGTCGTCAAAGCCAAACCTGATTTTTCACTGGATTTTGTAGCTATCGAGAAAGCAATCAATGAAAAGACCAAGGCGATCCTGGTCAACTCACCCAACAATCCCACTGGCGTGGTTTACACCAGGCAGGACCTGGATACGCTCGGACAGTTGCTGAACGCGTACAGCCGAAAACTGGGCCAACCCATCTACCTTGTCTCGGATGAGCCCTACAGAAAGATCGTCTACGACGGGGTCAGAGTGCCGAGCGTATTGAATGCCTACCAGGAGAGCTTTGTGATCACTTCTTTTTCAAAGGATCTTTCCCTGCCCGGGGAAAGGATTGGATATGCAGCAGTGAACCCTGACATTTCCGACAAGAAGTCTGTCATGAACGGCATGATCCTATGCAACCGGGTCCTCGGGTATGTCAACGCGCCTTCCCTGATGCAGAGGGCCGTAGCCCTATTGCTGGAAGAGAGTGTGGACATCTCTCTGTATCAAAAGAAGAGGGACATGCTCTGTAACGGCCTGGCCGACTGCGGCTACGAATTCCAAAAACCCCAGGGAGCCTTCTATCTTTTCCCAAGAACGCCTATCGAGGACGATGTCGCTTTTGTGGCGGCTCTCCAGGAGGAGAACATCCTGGCCGTTCCAGGGAGCGGGTTTTATGGCCCAGGACACGTGCGGATCGCCTACTGCGTGGATGACAGAACCATTGAGAAGGCCATGCCGGGTTTTGCAAAGGTCATGAAGAACTTCAAGAAATGACGAACAAACAACCACGGGCGACGAACGAGATGTTTCAAAAGGAGAAGGTCAGTGACTTACGCAAAGATGCTATCTCTGAGATTCCCTCCCTCGGCAGTGAACGAACCGATCATTGCAAATCTCATCAGGAAGTTCGACCTCAACTGCAACATTCTCAAGGCGACCATCTACCCCGGAAAAGAGGGGATGGCCGTTATCGAAGTCAGCGGCCACCGGAAGAACTTCCGGAAGGGGCTCCAGTATCTCAGGAGCCTGGGAATCAAGGTGGAGAGCATCGGGGAGGATGTCAAAAGGGATGAAGAAAAATGTTTCCAGTGTGGTGCCTGCACCGCTGTTTGCCCCACGGGTGCCCTGCACATCCGGAGGCCTGCCATGGAGGTGGTCTTCCAAAGAGACAGATGCAGCGCCTGTGAGATGTGTGTCGTCGCTTGCCCTGCCCGGGCCATGGAGGTGAGATTTAACAGAAGCCTTCTCGAATGATGGGTGAGTCCAAGAAAGGGTGTCTCTTCTCTTGACAGGGTGAGATTCGTATTCGACAAACCTCAGTGGGCCATCACGCCTGGACAGGCACTGGTCTGTTACGACTGCGATCGGGTCCTCGGCGGAGGGTGGATCAGAAAGGGGAAAGGCTGAAGCAATGGAGCCAAGGATGGGTAAGTGTTTCAAAATCATCACCCTTGGATGTAAGGTCAATCAGTGTGAATCAGCTTACATCAAGGAAGCCCTTGTTCGCGCAGGCTGGACAGAAGCCTCCA
>JAHECH010000069.1 GCA_024641835.1 Deltaproteobacteria bacterium | reverse complement strand
AGGACTCAATAACAAAATCAAGGTGCTCAAACGACAGGCGTACGGTTTCAGAGATAAAGCTTACTTCAAGCTCAGGCTTTACTTCATTCATGAATCTACCCCGGCATTTGCCGGATGAACCATAAAAAAGCCTCCACAAGGGAACAGAAGTCCCTTGGAGGCTTCATTTTCAAAACCTTCGGGTGGCATGGTTTCATGGCCATCTCCGGAAGGTTAAGGTTATGCAGCACGTCACCCGGAATACTGAGTTGTTTGGGAATTAAGCCAAGGATACACCTTGTTGGGGAAATGTCCAGATCTTTTATGTGGCTGATCTGACAAGCGATTAGGACCTCAAGTCGATGGTGGGAAAGGACAGGTTCCGACTTTCCACTACGATACGAAAGTTGGAACTGACAACTGCTGGGTAGGCTGGCTATCTCATTGACGAAATAAAAGGCGTTACTGAAAAAGAAAAGCCTCGCCGACCGGCTTTAGGGGTCGGCAGGGCCTTCGCGGCAAGGGGATGGGTTTATCAGAAGGCCGGACAAAGAAAAACCCCCTTAACCCGAAGGACAAGGGGGCAAGTTAAATCACCTATAATTTTTATAGAAGTGACGACGGGATATTCGTAAACCAAGCAAGTAAAGTCCTCGCACAAAAAGAGCGCAAGGGGGAAAGTCCTTAAGCGCTCTTTTTCATTGCGGGATTTCGACCTTGTCTTTTCCCGTGACTTTCGCCTCAAGAAGGATTTCACCTGATTCTTTCTTTATTTGTATGTGAGCGCGAACCCTGGGCAGCCGGAACGTTATTCTAGCGCGTTCCCCGCACAGACTCTTGACAAGGTGGAATGTTGCTTGTACTATTGGAATATCTACAGGAGGTACAACCAATGTCAAGGGCTCCCAAAATAGTCCCTATCTCTGATCTTAGGCAAAACGCCAGCCATGTTGTAAAGAGCGTATCCTCGTCCAGAGAACCTGTCTTCATTACCCAGCGCGGGCGTGCGGCAGCAGTCCTGATCAGCATGGCAGCTTACGAGGACTCGCAGCGTGAACTCGATGTCTTGCGCCTGCTAGCGCGAGGGGAGAAAGAAATAGAGGCTGGTATAGGTCATGAACTTAGCGATGTATTGAAAGAGACGGACCGCTTTCTTGAGGCTTCAAAATCTTGAAAATTCTCTTCACGCCAACCGGCCGTCGTCAGTTTCTTGAAGCGGTCGCCTACATTCACCGCGACAATCCCTCGGCTGCTGCAACCTTTCGCCAGAAGTCAGAAAAGACGCTCTCTCGTCTCAAGAAATTTCCAGATTCCGGAAGACTTCTTCCGGAGTTTCCGGACCTCCCCTTTCGTGAAGCGATCGTGAAACCATACCGCTTTTTCTATAAGGTCAGGGACAAGACGGTGTGGATCATCGCTGTATGGCACGGCGCCCAGTTGCCTGAAGAACCTGAAGAGTGACACTGGGTAATCGGGCAAAGGAGAGCTTCTAACTCCCACTCGCCACACCATCCCTGATCATGTCAGGGACAGGCTTCGCATGCGGGTCCACTCCAGAGGCGGGCAAGCGCACTAGGCGGTTCACGAGAGAGGGGTCCCACCTGCGTTTCAAAGGAAACAAATACCAACTTCCGGTCAGGCTGCCTAACCTGCCTTGATATGGCAAACGAGCAAGGGCAAATAGAGGGATACGCGGGGAGGGAAAGAGTAACTGAGTCCGAGGGAGTGGCGGAGAACGCAAAGGAGAGCATGAGAGTCAGGAGGCCAGCGATAGCTTAATTTGGGAAATCGCAACCTGTCCACATTCTGAATGCGCAATAGGCTTCTGATGCTAATCAAAACCGGATGGGGCCATTCTAAGTCGGCCATTTAGTAGGTTCAAGAAGGCCGACACTCTTTCCAAATTTTTAGGCTTGGTGGTAAAATATATCAACATCGCCCACCGTGGACTGGCTGACTATCGCAGTCCATTAGACGGACTTTGAGGCAATGGGGAGGCGTTATTATGCGGATCTCTGCATAAGATGCTGTGATAAACGGCAGGACAGACAGCAACCAATTCAAAACAAAGGTTAACACCTTTTCGGCAAGAACTCCCAAGGCATATTAATCTTAATTATGATCTAACTATCGAAGATGCCTGACTACAGAAGAAATCATTATGTTCCTGTGTGGTATCAGCGACGCTTCCTCGGAAATGATATTAGTGGAAAAAAGTTCTATTATCTGGATTTAGACCCAGATGTCGTGGTCAGTGGAAGGCGGAAATATAAGCGAAACGCGTTGCTCCGATGGGGACCTCGCCGATGTTTCTATGAGCGTGATCTCTACACAACGAAATTCGGACAATGGGAGTCAACAGAGATTGAGGAAAAGTTCTTTGGAAGGATTGACTCCGTCGGCAGCGCAGCCATTGAGTACTGGTCACATTTTAAGCATCCGAGTGCTGATCCAGAATCCTTTAAAGACTTACTATTGTATATGAGTACACAGAAACTACGCACTCCAAAAGGATTAGATTACTTGGCAGATCTTGTGAAACTATCCAACAAGAATATGGTCCTGATTAAATTACAGGAATTGCAGCAGCTTTTTTGCGCGTTGTGGACAGAATGTATATGGAGCATCACGGATGCCTCAGAGTCAAAAACCAAGTTCATACTTTCTGATCACCCAGTAACTGTTTACAACAAAGCCTGCTTTCCGTTATCAAAATGGTGTCGCGGTCACCGAGATCCCGAAATATGGTTTACTGGAACTCATACAATGTTTCCATTGAGCTTGGAAAAGATGCTGGTCCTCACAAACCTATCGTGGGTTCGGAATCCATACGAAAGTCCTTTTAAGATACGGCCCAACCCGAAGCTTTTTCGACCCGCGATGTTTAACTTTCTGCAAATACAGACTGGAAGGTCTCTTACTGAAGTGGAAGTCTCTGAAATAAACTATGTTTTAAAAAGACGGGCTCGCAGGTATATTGCAGCAGAAGAAAAATCGTGGCTTTATCCAGAAAACGATATTCCAACACAGCACTGGGACAAGCTCGGGAACGGATATTTATTTATGCCAGACCCACGCTCTGTAACCTTTTCAACAGAAATCATAATTGACTATGACGACAGAAGAGCTGACTTTTTCGATGAATACGGAAGAAAACCCTGGCATGCGGACTATAAAAACAAAGACCAGGAAGGAAAAGAGTGGGAGACATTTCATGCATTCCAAGGAGAATTCGCGAGGGTGTTCGGTCCAAGACGGAGAGGAAGATCTTTTGAGGGCATGAGTTTGGATAATGAGGAGGATAGTCCAGACTATCACGCTTATCATTTAGGGCTTGAACGGAAGTTTAGAAAGTTTAGACCAAGACGCATCAAGAAACGACGCTAGTGGACAGGTCCCAGTTAATACACATATACAGGGGCTGACATAACAATCGGCTGAAGAAGGATTTCCAGATCCGCTCCTCCTCGTATTTCCGAACCTCTTACCCATGTCGTTAAAGATTCGCTTTGTTAACCTATCGTTTCCAGCACCAGCCGAACGAACGATTTCGATACGTTGTCGGTCATATTGAAAGGTCCCTTAAACGTCTCAAATTCCCAATTTCCAGGCTACACACTGCTTGTGTTACGCCCTTTCATCTCCTATAATGCATCAATAGTAGCGCGAGTCGGCGCATAAATCCCATATCCAATAAGAGGACGATCGTGCAAGATCAAATTTCCAGTCGCACAGCTCTTGCAACGGCATATTTGCGAGCCGCTCATCAAATTCTTGACCCTGAGCCACTCGTACTTCATGATCCGGTTGCTTTGATTTTGCTCGGGCCTGGTGCTGAGAAACGGATACGGGATGCCGTGGATAGATATCTGGCTCCGGAAGCTAAGGCGCTTCGGTCACATGTAGTGCTTCGCTCAAGGTACGCAGAGGACCGGCTCGAATCATCCATTGAACGGGGCGTAAGTCAATACATCATTGTTGGAGCTGGGTTCGACACATTCGCCCTCAGACAACCTGCCTGGGCAGCACGGCTTAGAATTATTGAAGTCGATCATCCGGCTACGCAGCATCTAAAACGGACAAGAATATCCGACGCAGGAATTCCCGTTCCAGGCAATGTTGTTTTCGCTGGCATTAACTTCGAAAAGGAGTCGCTGGAGGAAGGCCTGATTCGAAATGGCGTTCGGAGCGACGAGACAACGTTCTTTTCCTGGCTGGGCGTCACAATGTACCTTACAGAACCAGCGGTTGACTCAACGCTCAAATGCATGGCGAAATACCCGGGCGGGAGCGAAGCTGTGATCACCTTCCGCCAGCAGCCGTCAGCCCAATCATCAGCGTCGAGTCCGATTGCGGATTTCGTTTCCGAGGCAGGCGAGCCGTTCGTGAGCTATTTCACGCCAGAGAATTTTAAGGGTAAGTTGCTTGAGGCGGGTTTCGGAAAGGTGGAGTTCCTTACGCCAGCTCTTTCAGCCCAATATTTTCATGGTGGGGAAGATTCACTGCCGAATCCCAAACGGATACGCATCGCCTCCGCAATCGTATGAAGCTATTCGAACCCGAGTGCCAAACATCGACTGGCTGTTGCCCGAATCCCGTTGCTGCAGGAACACGTTCATAGAAACCCTATTCGAGCTGGGCCAACAGGGTGATGAGGCTTTTTCTGAAATGCCTCATCATCCTGACCTGAATGCCCACATGACACTTTGGGCAACAGCCTGTCGAAACCTAACTGGTCGTTCAAGGGGACAACAATGCTCCACATCATTCCCCTTAGCTTTGTCGTCAAGATTTGCACCTGTAAGCTCTTGTCAGAAAGACCAGAACTCCGTTTTCCACTTCGTGCGCAGCCAGTTTGCGAAGGGGAGGGAAAAATCGGTTTCCGGCGACGGCCCTGAGATACGCATAAATTTGGGAAGTCATAACCTGACGCTTTTGTGGTATGGCAATCGACTTGAATGGCAGACTTAACCCCCGCTCTTTCTGCCACCATCGAGCCGCAGCTCCGGAAGATAAAGATCCACAAAGTGATGGACAGGCTTTATCGTTGACACACCAAGCCTGCTACAGTATCCTCCTAGCGTGAGTAAGGCAGTTCTTATTACCTCACCTCACCTGGTACACAACCGATGACCCGCGGCGGCTGCCCTTCTCCACAACCGGGACCGTCGCTCAAACCGCCTTCTGTCCTTGGTTTGCCTGATCTATGCAGCCTGTGTCGGCGCCGTGGGCCTCTTTCATCTCTCCGAAACGGCGGAATCAGCCCAATTCTGGAACAAATGGCCCTATCTGATTCTTTTCCCCGGCATTCTCGTAAACGTGCTGTACATCCTGGAGATCTGTGACTCAGAAGCAACCTCAGGAAAGACCTTCCTCGGCTTCCCGATCCGCTATCACCTCTGGATCATGTATGTGGTGATCCCCTTCTTCTGGATCGCGGTGATCGCAACAGACCACCTGATCGCCCCTCCGGTCTACAATCAGAAGACCGGATGGGAACACGGTTACGGCGGTCTGTTTCTTCCCTTCAACGTCGCCTGTTACTACTTACTGGCTCTGCTCATTGCCATCTTCGGAGCCCCTGATTCCCGTGGAGAAAGGGAGGATGCCGTGGCCTGTGTGCGAATGGCTATTAACATGCAGGCCCGTATGCGGGAGCTCAGGAAAAAGTGGTGGAACGAGGGAATCCTTTTTCCTTTCGCCATTCGCTGCGGCATCCATACGGGAATGGCGAACGTGGGCAACTACGGCTCAGAGGGATTCATGGAGTACTCGGCCATCGGATTGAATACTAATCTCGCTTCACGCCTAGAGCATGTCTGCGAACCCGGCGAGATATACGTCTCCCATTCAACGTGGGCTCTCATTAAAGAAGTCATCCCATCCATGGAAGTGGGAACCGTTGACGTTAAAGGTTTCCACTATCCCGTGAAAACATACAAGATCTTGCAAGACAGAGCGGAGCCGGTGACTTGAAGGCAGCCCTTCTCAATTCGAAGATCCATTGTCCAACTGGCGCAAAGTCATTATGCGCTGCCATCGCCGAGAAGGCGCAAGATACTTTTGACTGTTTGAGGAAATTACAAATATAGTATCATGATATGCATTGTGCCGCCAAAAAACGAGGAGGCGAGTTTTATGTCTTTTCACTCATTAAAAGAAAGCCGAACTACCATGAATTCACCCCTCGATAGTTCGGCCATGTCCGCCAAAATGGAAGTGGCTAAGTCAAGTTGGTCTATTTATTACCAACCAGATCCCCCAGAATCTTTTCCAATTGCTCCTTGGTGAAGCTCTGGTTGGTATCCAGCTTCGCTGGGGTGATAGGCTGGGTTGGCAGTTCATAGGCAATGTATCCGTATCCCGTTCCCATATGGCATGCGTTACAACTGGTTACCATAGTGTTAAAATCGTTCTGAAGGGTCGGAAAATCCTTGTTCACGATGTCGCGAGCCAGTGGCTTCAGACTGCTATTCTCAACCCCTTTGAGTAGGCCCGCCCTGTTGGGGCGAGTCGTCTCGCCAACTTCCTGGATCTCCACGGCCTCCTTGAGTTGATAGGCAGCCATGCCCCAGTTTTTGGCCTTTGCCGCATAGTACATGTTGCCCATGCGGTTACTGTACTCGATCATCACTGTGCCTAGTCCTGGCTGGATGTTGGCGAGGGTATTTAACTTCTTATCGGTCGTCCCCGTAAGCCATGAGGAATCTGCAAAGGTCAGCATAGCAGCGCCTCCGATGAGGATTCCACCCAACACTAAAGCTAAAAGCAATTTTTTGATCATTTGAAAATCCTCCTTTCCTTTTAGAATGTTAACTATTTTGCAAACAGCAATTTGTCCCAACGAACGAACGTTATTACTTAAGAGGACTAACCTTTTCCACCAGGTAGCGTGCAATATCCTTGGCTCGCATCCTTAGATACCTCGCGCTACCCCTTCTTGGCGTTCAAAAGGCAGAAAACGTTGAGGAAACAGTTTAAAAATACTCACGAATTTAAGAAACGATGTCAGGTGAGAATGCGATACCTCTTTTTAGTTACACGCCGATTAATTGATCTTATCTTATATCTACTACAAAGTAGTATGTCAAATGTTTTTTGCAAGCTGTTTCGAATCCAAAAATACGGAAAAAGCTCCCCCTTCCACACATCACTTTATCAGCGTCCAGAGGCTTTGCTAATCCGTGTTCCAGCTCGAAAGCTGTTGTCTCCTGTCCCAGCGTACCCCAGCAGCCCCTGCATTCCCATCCCCTAGTAAGTGCGATTTGAATTCCTCACCAACAGCTGTGCAAAAGGTGGCTATGTTTTTTTTAGAGGTCGAACTGGTTGGACAAGAACACAGCCGTGGTGGAGATAAGGCTTCGTTGCAGGTGACCCCCTGAATCAGGGACACGCCCCTTCTTAAAGATTGGGGCATGATTGAATCGGGATATGGCTAGAGCCGTGGGTATGCTCTTGACGAGAATGGCTTGATTTGGGCGAGTCACAACTGTCAGCGGATCGGTTTTTTCTTGACTTTGAAGGCGATGTCAGGAAAATAATCGGTCCCCTTACACGGCAGATCAAGTCAAGTATGATTTGGGAACGGAGAGGCTTGATGACTTCATTGATTTTATCCGCCAAGCAAGGACTAACCAAGAAACACAGAGGAATCCAACCAGCGAAAACACGGTAAAATAAAGGGGAAGGATCTATTTTGGGGAAAACAGGGGACGTACATCATATTATTACTTGACCGTAGGGTGAATGTGATAGAAAGCCTCCATGCCGCGAAAGACTAGGATAGATGTCCCAGACGCACTGCACCATGTCATCGGGCGTGGGATCGCTCGGAAGAAGATCTTCCTTAGCGATGCTGACCGCGATAATTTTCTCAATCGCCTGGGAGCTACTCTGAGTGTGACCAAGACAAGCTGCTATGCGTGGGCACTGATTCCCAACCACTTTCACCTTTTGCTCAGAACGGGCACTGCCCCTTTATCTTCCATCATGCGGCGGCTCCTGACGGGGTACGCCGTGAGTTATAATCTCCGGCACCATCGCTGCGGCCACCTTTTCCAAAATCGCTATAAATCCATCCTGTGCGAAGAGGACCCTTACCTGCTGGAACTGGTACGTTACATCCATCTGAACCCTCTGCGAGCAAGGTTGGTAGGAGATTATGAAGAGCTGTGTAAATATCCCTACGGGGGGCACAGCGTGATTCTGGGTCGTGGAAGAAGGGAGTGGCAGGATGCGGACTATGTCCTTGGTCATTTTGCTCAGAAGCGTGCCACAGCCAGGCGCAGATACCTGCAATTTGTGCAGGAAGGGATAGAGCAGGGGAAAAGACCTGACCTGATCGGGGGCGGGCTTTTGCGCAGCCAAGGGGGGTGGACGGGGGTGAAGGCGTTGCGGGCGGCAGGGACTTACCAGAAAGGGGATGAGCGGATCTTGGGGAATGGGGATTTTGTCACCCAGGTGCTTGCAGGTGCCCAAGAAAAGCTTGAGAGGAAGTATCGGCTTGCTGCCGGCGGGTACAACCTGGATCGACTGATAAACCGAGTTGCCGAACTTCTAGGCATATCTACCGAGGAGGTCATGGGACCCGGAAAGGCGCGTCAAAGGGTGGAGGCTAGAAGTCTGTTATGCTACTGGGCCATCACGGAGTTGGGCATCAGCCAAACCCAGCTTGCCCAGCGGTTACCCCTCAACCAGCCTGCGGTCAGTAATGCGGTGAAAAGGGGGGCTTGTTTGGTACGACAGCGACAATACTCCATTGAACGCCAGAAGTAATGAAACGATGTACCCTATTCCTCCCTATTCCTCCCGCACAAGCGGGGTCTCTTGAGTATTAAATCCCTTGCAGCCCTAATCTATCGTCACCTCTATGTACCGCTTTCCATCCGGGTTATTGCCAAACTCCACCTCAATAACTCCGTCTTTTCGGGTCGTAACACATTTCCTTTCCTCCCTTCCGCCGCTTCGCTTCTGAACATTCCAGCCCTTGGACTGGCTTGAATACTGATCACTGGCAGTAGTATCGCAAGGACCATCGGAAATGAGTGTTAGGAGGGGCGAGATGTGTTCGAAAAGCTTGCTTGAAAACCCGGACTTACGACCATGGTGCGGAGCCACCAATATGTCGGCGCCACTAATAGCCGAAATAAAAGACGGGCGCTCAAGTAGTTCATTCCATGACTGCGGTTCATTATCGCCAGGAATTATGATCTTTGACCCAGCGCACGAAACCACCGTTACCATACTATGATTATTGAGATTGGATGTAGCGCATGAGGTAGGCACAAATACACTAAATCCTGCGCCCCCATTATTAGCGGCCTTAAAAGGACATGTATCCAGTGAGCCGCTATCACTAAATTTGTTACTTATCTTAATGTATTCCTCAATTATAGCTTTATCACCACTTGGGTTGCCTGATCGTATATCACTCTCTGTCAGGTGCTTCGGTCTCCATAACCAACTTGGGTTCAGAGCATCAAAGTTAAATATGTCATCGATATGATCTGTGTGCGGGTGCGTTATAATAACACCGTCCAAGTATCCAACGTTCCACTTATTCTTTAGGTGTAAAAGTGGACTAAACTCATAATTAGAATCACCATAGGACCCGGTCCCCAGGTCAACCACAAAATCCTGACCTCCGGGCGTCCTTAAATATATCGCATTGCCATGCTGGACATACCACATGATTACTTTTAATACTTCACTCATATTTTTGCCTCCTTCAGCTCGGCCCTAATATAGAGCGATTGAAAGGCCAAGCTGGCCAGGAATAAAATTACTATTACCAGCCATGAACCGGCCCTACAATATCGAAGCATAAAGAAACAAGCGAAAGCGAGAGTCACGGCATTGACCAGCGTAAAGAGAAACATCAAAAGCAGGTAGGTGCTCTTTACATTCAGCCCCACCGGCTTACTGCTATCGGTATAAAGAACGTTCCGCAGCTTTCCCTCCTTCGACCCCATGATATCGAAAAAGTACCTTCTAATCCCGTTTACTTGTCTGGCCACGAGCACGAAGTATTTCCTATACCTCGCCAGCATTACCAGAATCAAAAACCCCACCAGGAACGTTAAGAACAGGAGGAGGCCAAGAAAGAGGTCAACTCCTTTAGTTTTCAACTCATAGTAAAAATACCGCTCCAACCCGAATGACACCGCCGCCACTGCTGAATAGAAAGAAAAGGCAAACTTCGCCAAAGACAATTTAACTGTGTCATAGTGCCTCATTTGAGAAAAGCACTGGCTATATTCCTCCAACAAAAATGTCTCATTTCCATCTATATTTCGCATAGTTACAGTTAACTAAACACGGTTTAGTTTGTCAACGTTTCCTAACCCAATCACCCCTCCCCGGCGGGGCTTTTAAAATCCGCCGCTCTCCCTCAGGAGGTCAGAAGGATCAATCAAACCCCTTCTCCTCTTCCCACTCGCGGGCCGCTTCTTCCGTGGTGCGCCGGCCCACCTGCCTGATGTGCCCGCTGGGCCACCTTTGCTGATGCTCCTGTCCTCTCCGCTCCAGGTCATCGGTGATGCCCCCATGGACGATCTTGTTTCCCACCTTGAAGTGATACTTGTACGTGTCTCTCGGTTTTGCCATGATTTATCTCCTTGATTAGAATTTTGTTTGGGGACGGAATGGCAAAGCCACCCCGTTCTTTTCATCCGCCTTCCTTTTCGTTGCACCCCGTCGGCTGATAGGCATTAGTATAATTCGCCAGGAGATCCTTCTCCTCGGCAATCCTGTCTTCTTTGCCCGGAGTCCGATGTACATGAATATGCGTAGCCCCTTTACGGGCGATGCACAGCGCTTGGTGGTGGTTTTCCGTCCTGTCTTTCAAGTCGCCTTGCCCGATATAAATCGGCACCCACTTATTTTCCGCATTACGCTTCGAATATATGTAGTTGCCGTCCTGTTTCGGGTCGAAGTTAGGCGGCAACTCCCAAATATAGTATTTGTATTGCTCACCGCTGGCCCCGATCCAATGAACTATAGGGTGTTCACTCATTGCTTTTCTCCTTCTCACTCCCTGATTTCATTTTGCCCTTCCTGGCCTCGTTTCTAAGCATACTGTTTTTGAGGCGGATGTCAACAGAAAATACATTTCAAAATCAAATGTTTGCATCATAAACAGTTTGCCCCGTTGACTTTTCGTGCGAGAGATGATTATATATTGACCATGGACATCAACTTCATCTATAAGGAGTTCGGGCGTCGCCTATCCGGCGCCCGCAAAGCGGCAGGACTCACGCAACAGGCTTTGGCGGAGCAGGTCGGCTTGAACCGGACCTCCATCACCAACATCGAGAAAGGCAGGCAGCACCTTCCCCTGCATTTCCTTTTCTCCTTGGCGTCCGCTGTCGGCATAC
>JAHECH010000068.1:7988-11372 GCA_024641835.1 Deltaproteobacteria bacterium | reverse complement strand
AGAACTTTCGTATGACATTTCGGACCATGGAAGCCATTCCCTGATACCACCAATGGGAATCTTCAACCTTGTACATGAGTTCATATTCCTTGGGCTCCATAGTGAAAATGAACTCCCCGTCACTCTTGTCCAAAAACGGATTTAAAAACTGATTGAAAATGTCCTCCTCATGGGAGATCGTTGTTGCGCCAACAGCAACAAAATCCCAAGGCAGCAGGAGGACGGGGAACATGGTACTCTGTGCAAGCCTATTCAGTCAACTGGTTGCTCTATTCAACAAATCACGGTTCTATCACCTGGTGAAGAACCATCGGGCGGAACGTTATTCTAAAGGATATAGCTCCTGGGACCATTTTGTGGCGATGCTGTTCTGTCAACTGGCTCAAGCCAAAAGCCTGCGAGAGATCTGTGGAGGGCTGGCCTGTACCATGGGGAAGCTACGACATCTGGGGATGAAGGAGCCTCCAAACAAATCCACCCTTTCCTATGCCAATACCCACAGACCTTGGCAGATGTTTCGCGATCTATTCTATGAGACAGTGACCGTGTGCAAGATGGCCGCTCCCAAAAACCATAAATTCCGGTTCAGGAACAAACTGCTTTCCCTGGATGCGACCACCATCGCTCTTTGCTTGACTCTTTTCCCCTGGGCTGAGTTTCGCCGGACCAAAGGAGCTGTCAAACTCCACCTGCTTTTGGATCATGACGGATACTTTCCGGTCTATGCCTACATTGCCAACGGCAAGAAACACGATGTGACCATTGCCCGAAAGATCCCTTTGCCCCCTGGATCTATCGTCACGATGGATCGGGGGTACAATGACTACAAGTTATACGGCTCCTGGACGGAGGAGAGCGTTTTCTTTGTCACTCGCATGAAGGACAACGCTGACTACACGGTCCTGGAAGAAAACCCCATACCGATCACCGGCAACGTGCTGAGGGATCAACTCATTCGATTTAACGGATTCTATGCTCAAAAAGACTGCCCTCATGTCCTGCGCAAAGTGGTCGTTTGGGATAGCGACAATGAGCGCGAAATCGTGTTGCTCACCAACCACCGCAAGTTCGGAGCCAATACTATATCGGCCATCTATAAGGACCGCTGGCGAATAGAGAACTTCTTCAAAGCCTTGAAACAAAATCTGAAGATCAAAACCTTCGTAGGCACCAGTGAAAACGCTCTTTACATTCAAATTTGGACAGCATTGATTGCCATCTTGCTGATCAAGTACCTTCAGTTCAAATCCAAGTTTGGATGGTCTCTGTCTAATCTGGTCGCTTTCCTGCACTGGAACCTCTTTACTTACAGGGATCTATGGGAATGGATCGACCATCCATTCGATGTATTACCGTTACAACCAAAGCCTGTCCAATATGTGTTATCTTTGCCTGGTCTTGGACAGCATCTTCTGAGAGGGACAACCTAAACCGCGAAGGGTCATTTCTGGACCCCTAACTTATTGAAAACTCAATGGCTCGGTACGAAACACAGACTTATTTTGGACAGCAGTGACTCCCCGTATACTTTGACTCAGCCACTCATGGGCTGCGTGATGTATCAAGGCTCTTTTCGGCAAAGATATAGGAAGTCTGATAGCGGGAGGCCCCGGTGTGCGGGAATGACATTCCATGCAGGCAAGAAGAATTCCTTCAAAAGAGCCTGCATTCTTTGACTAGAGCGATAGTACAAGGGGCTCCCTAAATTGAGAAATCTGTCAATGGCGAACGTGACCAAGAATTTCCAAAAGGGTCTCATATCCACGTCGAGGATGAGGAGCGTCCCTTCCTGATCAAGGCACGCTCTCACTTTTATGAGAAGCGAACGGATATTGACATCATCCATGTGGTGGAGAACATCCGTCATCACCACTGCATCAAACTGGATCAGCTGCAATTCGCGCACATCCCCGCACCGGAGCTGAAACGGGCATAGACACGCCATCGTGTTCGCAGATAAGAGGCTTCCCATGGAGATGAAGACCTGTATAGGTCGATGAGTTCAGGTGGAACCTTGGGAAGCATTCCTTGACTTTCTCCTCGCAAAGAAGTCCCGTAGAGCGGCCGTGACCTTCTCGATCTCGCCCCGGTTAAGCTCAGGATACATAGGTAGCGATATAATGGTTTCAGCTACCGTTTCTGTCACGCTGAGGGAGGTGCGCCTCTCGATGCGTTTCGCATAGGCAGGCTGGAGATGGATAGGCACAGGGTAATGAATGGCGGTCTGAATATGCCGGCCCCTCATGAAAGAGATAAGCTCATCTCTGATTGAGCGTTCAGCGCATCTGAGGACGTACTGATGATAAACATGCGTTGTCTGAGGCATAGGCTTGGGGAGAACGACGCCGTCTAGGTCAAGGGATTGATCATAGACACTGGCAATTTGAGCCCGTTTCTCGTTGTTCTCGTCGAGATGAGTCAATTTTACTCTCAGAACTGCAGCTTGCATTTCATCCAATCGAGAGTTGAATCCCTGAAGTTGGCTGCTGCGGGAGCTATCCCAGCCGTATTGTCTTAAGGCGACAAGTTTTTGATGGATATCCCAGCGATTGGTCACCACTGCTCCACCGTCTCCCAGACAGCCCAGATTCTTCGTGGGATAAAAACTAAAAATGCCGGCGTCGCCCCAGGAACCCACTTTTTTCCCATGATACCTGGCGCCATGGGCCTGGGCGCAGTCCTCGATGAGATATAGATCATGATCCTTGGCGAGGCGCACAAGAGGGGCCAAGTCAGCTGGCTGGCCGTAGAGATGAACCGGGAGAATGGCCTTCGTGCGGCTGCTGATAGCTTTCTGAACCTGCGTCACGTCCATGGTATAGGATCTAAGGTCGATATCTACGAGAATCGGAGTGGCATCCGCCAATTCCGTCGCAGCTACGGTGGCTACCGCCGTATGGGATACGGTGATGACCTCATCCCCAGCCCCGACACCTATTGCCCTCAAAGCCAGATGCAAGGCATCGGTTCCATTTCCTGTTCCAGTGGCGTGACGGACACCGATATATTCGGCGAATTCTTTTTCAAAAGCAGCTGTCTCGGGCCCTAAGATGTAGTGACCGCTGTGGACAACCCGCTGCAGTGCTTCGTCGATAGCTGGACTGAGACTGAGGTAATTTGCAAGAGGGCTGTTCTGGGGGATCATAGGTAGTGATGGAAATCCTGGTAGTAATACTCCAAGGTCCTCGTCAAGCCAACATCAAGGGGCGTTGCCGGGGACCAGTTCAAGGCGTTGCGGATCTTTCCGTAGTCCGCGTAATAGTCCCCGATATCAATGGGCTGCCTATCTTCCGGAAAAGGAATGACTTGAAAATGCCCTTTGCCATGAAGTTTGATAAGCAGTGCAGCAAGGTCACGAAGATTGAGAGATTCAGGCCCCCCGAG
>JAHECH010000068.1:0-7978 GCA_024641835.1 Deltaproteobacteria bacterium | reverse complement strand
TCCCCGTTTGCTTCATCAGAAATGGCCGCCATAAGCATCGCCGAGACCACGTCATCCACAAAATTGAAATCCCTCAGCTGAAGGCCCGTTCCCCAGACTTCAATGGGCTGACCCTGAATGAGGTTTCTTATCCAGACACCAAGAAAAGTCTGGCGAGCATCTTTGATCCGCATCCGAGGGCCATAGGTATTGGTCAGTCGCAGAGCGCAGGTCCGAATCCCGTAAACGCGGTGATACAGTATATGATACCACTCACCAGCCATTTTGTTAATCCCATTCACATCCGTCGGGTGCAAAGCATGCTCCTCGTGGACCGGCAGGAAATCGGGTCGGCCATAGATTTGCCTCGTGCTCGCGTATACGATTTTTATGGATGGGTTGTGTTTCCGGCAGGCTTCCAGGATGAAAAGTTGGGAGCGGCAGTTGATATCCAGATCCACGAAGGGATTTTGCATGGAATCAATATGGCTTGTTTGCCCGGCGAGGTTGAACAAAATGTCCTGACCTTTGACGAGGTAAGCCATACTGAAGCTGTCGCGAATGTCTGCGATGTTGATTTTGATGCGATCTTCATAGCCACTCAAATTGAATAGATTCCCGCCATACTCAGGAATGAGGCTGTCTACTGCCATGACAAGGGCGCCAAAATCCGCCATGGTTCTGGCCAGAGTGCTTCCGATGAAGCCTAGACCCCCCGTGATGAGCACCTTTTTCCCACTGAAGGCTTTAATATTGTTCATAAGGATTATCTAAATTGATATAATTAATTATTTCTTATAGTATTTTATACAAAATTTTGCTATAAATATCAAGACATTTTCGGAGTGTCGCATATGATCGGAGAGCACTTGCCGGGAAAGGAGTACGTCCGCGACTGTGGTTAACTATGGCAAAAATCTGCGTGCATTAGGGTTGGTTTTGCTGGTGATCCTTGTTTTTCTGTTTCTCACGTGGGTGAGGGCTTTCTATGGGTCGATGAAAGCCTATCGAACCGGAGAGGAGATGCTGGAGCAAAAGCAATTGATCCGTGCCATCACTTACTTTGATCGTTCCATTCACTGGTATACGCCCTTTAATCCCTATGTCGAAAAATCTGCCCGCAGGCTCTGGGAAATCGGAGAACAAGCGAAAAAGGATGGTGACGTCAAAATGGCCTTGATCGCTTTTCGTGCTATAAGGGGAGGATTTTACTCTGCAAGCCATTTCACGACTCCAGGCAAGGATTGGATTGAGAAAAGCGAAACCATGATTACAGCCCTTGTCTTGAAGGAGGAAAGGAACAGGGCGGGCTCAAAAGCGATGGAAAAATCAGAGGAAATCAAGGCCCGGAATGAAAAGGGATCCTCCCCCGACGTGTTCTGGACTCTGGTCTTGGAAGTCGGCTTTTTGGGCTGGGTCGGATCACTCTTCGGCTTCATCTTTGTAAAATGGGGCTCGCGAAAAGGCTCCGAGAAATTGCTCTACAAGACGCTTGCCTGGATCGGTTCGGCCTTAGGATTTTTCGCGATATGGATCATCGGGATGATGAAAGCCTGAGATGAGCTTATTGAAGCGATTCTGTACAAAAAAACAATCAAGAATACCACATACCCTGAATGACCGGGAGAAGGTTGATGAAGGTCTCGGTAATCATTCCTTGTTACAATGAAATGGAGCTCTTGGTGCAGCTGGTGTCCCTTGTCAAACAATCGCCGCTGGATGAGAAGGAGATCATTCTTGTGGATGATGGCTCCAATGATGGAACGAGGGAAATGATTAAGGCTAGATTGGAAAAAGAGGTGGACAAGGTAGTCTATCATGATAGAAACATGGGAAAAGGTGTGGCCATCAAATCAGGCTTGCAGCACGTTTCCGGCGATATTGTCATCATCCAGGATGCCGACTTAGAGTATGATCCCATGGAGTACCCAAAACTCGTGAACCCAATTATAGAGGGAAAGGCGGATGTGGTTTTCGGATCTCGCTTTATAGGTGAGGGACCGCATCGTGTCCACCTCTTCTGGCACTATGTAGGAAACAGAATTCTCACCCTTCTGTCAAATATGTTTAGCAACCTGAATCTGACTGACATGGAAACCTGCTTCAAGGCTTTCAGGACAGATATCATAAAAAGTATTCCCATTAAGGAGAATCGGTTTGGAATCGAACCGGAAGTAACCATTAAGGTGGGCAAAAGAAAGTGCCGTGTCTACGAAATCGGTGTGTCCTACTATGGTCGATCTTATGCTGAAGGCAAGAAGATCACGTGGAAAGACGGGCTAAGGGCGGTTTACTCGATCGTCAAGTACGGCATCTTGGGTTGAGGCTCGTTTTACCCATTCTCTGCCAGCTTTTTCAAGATAACATCTCTGTTGTGACGGGCTTGATTAGAGTCAGGGTACTCTCGCAGGATCTCGTCATATTGCTGGAGCGCCTCTTTCAAACGGCCTTCGCGAAAGAGGGCATATCCAAGATTCAGTCGAACATTTTCAGCGTCTAGTTTCACCTGAAGAGCTTTTAGGTAAGCCGAAATGGCTTTCTGGAATTCCTGTTTCGCGCTCTCGGCGTTGCCCAGGTTGAAATAGAAAAGGCCCTCGCCGGGATTAATTTCTATGGCCTTCTGATAATGAGCGATGGCTCCTTCAAGATCTCCCCGATCAGAAAGCGCGATCCCCAAGTTGTTGTACGCTTCTGCACAGCCAGGGAATAAACGTATCGCCTCGGTGAGATGAAAGATGGCTTTGTCCAGATCGCCCTTTTGAATCAGGGTTGCGCCGAGGCTGTTGTGAAACTGCGCATTGTCAGGCATGATTCGAAGCGCTTTCTGGAACTGAAGAACGGCTTGATCGGTTTTGCCTTCCCGCTGTAGTGCAAGTCCGAGATTGTAGTGAGCGAGGTGATTGTCCCTTGTCACCTGAACAGCGTACTCGAAGAGGACCCTACTATTCTTCCACCGTCCCGCTTGCACCCAGGTGATGCTCCCGAGGGCAATGAGTACCACGGCTCCGACAATTCCCACAAAAGCCTTCGAAAAACGCCATCGAACCGCCAGATCGTAGGAGCCCCATGCTACGATCAAGAACAGTCCAATCAAGGGGATGTAGGCAAAACGGTCGGCGAAAGCGGGCCATAAGCCTTGCTGAAAAAGGCCAATGACAGGTACCAGGGTTCCCAGATACCACAACCACCCTACGACAAGATATGGAGCTCGGTCCCTGGCCCATATGACCATGAACGTCGCGCAGATGAGGATGAGGGTCGCACCAAAGAACTGCCAAGAAGGGACCGCATGTGGAAAAGGATAGAAAACAGCAAGGCCTGAAGGCAGGATCATCTTTGCAATGTAGGCCACGTATGAAACCAGAGCATTCTCCACTCGCAAGAGAGGGGGCACACTCTTCAGGGAGACAACGAATCCCATGTCACGAGAGGAGATATAAGATATGCAGAGTGAAGCTGCCGAAAGAGCAAAGAGAGGGATCTTCTCAATGACTAAATGGCAGTTGCGAGTCTTCTGGAAAGAAACCTCCTCTTTGGTCATTGTGTGGGATTTCCAACGGCAAAGAGGCCAATAATCCAACAGTAACAGCACAAAGGGGAGGGTCACAAGCATTGGCTTCGCCAGAAGACCTAAAGCCATGGAAATCCATGCTCCGATATATCGCACCCATCCCGGCTTCTCGGCATAACGCGCATAGAGCCAAATCGTCAATATCATAAAAAAGGTACTCAGAACATTTTTGCGGTCAGCTACCCAGGCAACAGATTCGACATTCAGAGGATGTAAAGCAAAGAGGGCAGCGACAAAAAAACTCTTCCAGGGGGCTGCGCTCATGCGTCTCAGTGCCAGAAATAGAAGTAGTGTATTTGCAATATGGATAAACAAACTGCTAAAATGATGATAGCTTGGATTTAGGCCAAAGAGCTGGCAATCAAACATATGAGAAAGCCAGGTCAGGGGATGCCAATAGCTCACAGGATCAAAACTAAAAGCCCAGCGAAGGGTCTCACCAGTCAGTCCCGCCCGAACCTCGGGGTTTTGAGTGACATAGATATCATCATCGAGATTTATAAATTCATGGTGTTGCAGCTGCCAATATGGCACGAGAGGTAGGAGGGCTAGGAAAACGATAGGAAGGAGTTTTCTCATAAAGGTTCTGATATCGTTCTCTCTACAAGGGCCTCTCTAGTTTACAACAAACTGGGGGTTATGTCCATCACGGATCGGCTGTATTCACTCTTCCTTCACCCGGCCCAAAGCTCTGTACGCCGCTGTTGCATTCCTGCTGGGAATGAGGAAGATGCCTGAGGGGAAAGGGAAAACGCTTTTGAGATGAAGATGGATTTTGGACATGAAATCACATCAAAGCGACGAGCAAGATGGCTGGAGATGCTCATCTCAGCGTTGATTCTAATTCTTGTTGTCTGTATCATCATTCTATGTCTGGTCCCTCCAGTGAGTAGGGATGCTTTGGTTCATCATTTGGCAATCCCGAAGTTGTACCTAAAACACGGGGGTATGTACGAGATCCCCTTCATGCCCTTTTCCTATTACCCCATGAACCTGGATCTCCTCTATCTCATTCCTTTGTATTTTGGTAACGACATCGTTCCCAAAGTTATCCACTTCGCTTTTGCCCTGCTGACGGCGCTGCTCATATTCCGTTACGTAAACAAGAGGCTGAGCCCGGTCTACGCGCTGTTCGGTGTTCTTTTCTTCCTTTCCATCCCTGTCATTATAAGACTTTCCATAACGGCTTATGTCGACCTTGGTCTTATATTTTTCTCCTTTGCAGCCCTTTATTTCCTGATGGAATGGGCGGAAAGACCTTCAAAGAAGATCTACTTGGTCCT
The DNA here is from genome assembly GCA_024641835.1 of Deltaproteobacteria bacterium. Classification (GTDB taxonomy): domain Bacteria; phylum Desulfobacterota; class DSM-4660; order Desulfatiglandales; family HGW-15; genus JAHECH01. The sequence continues at coordinate 3,145 of JAHECH010000068.1, read as the reverse complement.
GAGCGCTGCGATGTCAGGGCTGGCTATGGGTACAAAGTACAACGGCCTCCTGACTTTTCTTTTGATGGCCCTTTTTGCTCCCTTTTTATACAGCCGCGTGACGCCCAACCGAAGAATATTGTTCCTGAAATCAGCAACACACGGTTTATCCTTCATCTTCATCGGACTACTCGTTTTTAGCCCTTGGATGGCGAGGAATTACGCGTGGAAACAAAATCCTCTCTATCCTCAGTTCGAATGCTTTTTCAACCCGCTGAAGAATGGGAAAACTGAGAATGGAGGAGGTCAGACACTTTCAATCAGGCCGGGACTCGGCGTGTTCGTGATCCGTGAAGGGATCTATCATGAGAGTGGTTGGGAGATTGCCTTACTCCCGGTGAGAGTCTTTTTGGAGGGCCAGGATGGCAGCCCTAAACAATTTGACGGGAAACTGTCACCCTTTCTTCTTTTCCTTCCCATTCTGGCCTTTTGGCCCATGCGGGACGAAGACCATCATCTGATTAGGGAGAGAAGAATCCTGCTCCTTTTCTCGATGCTCTTTTTTGCATTTGCCCTTTTCACCTCCGATCTAAGAATTCGCTATATCGGGCCTATTATTCCGTCTTTGGTCATACTTTCGGTGTTCGGGCTCAGTCGGATTCCCCATCTTGTATCAAGAGTGAGAAGACATGATGGCTATGCGATTGGGGCCGTGTTCTCGATACTTGTAGCAGTCGTGGCTCTGGGCTTTAATGCAAAATATTTGTATGCGCAGTTTCAGTATGTTGCTCCCCTGAGTTACCTGAGAGGGCAGGTGAGTCGAGAAGAATATATTTCCCGTTACCGACCTGAACAACATGCACTTCGATATATCAACCATAATCTCCCTCCCGATGCCCGTATCCTGTTCCTATTCTTGGGTAATAGGGGGTACTACTGTGAAAGGGATTACGTCTTCGGTGAAGGAATGCTCGGCAGGATGTTCGGTGGGGCAAGGAACGCTGAAGAGGTCCTCTCCAAACTTCAGAGCCAGAGAATCACGCACTTGCTGGTCAATAACTACTTTCTCCAGAGGTGGGCGCAAAACAATCTTTCCGATGGTGCCAAAAGGATCCTAAATGAGTTCTTCGAAAAATATGCAATGCTGTGCTATAGTAAAAAGGGATTTTCTGTATTGAAACTGGCCGGCAATTAGGCTGCAAGCATAATTGCTTTCCATTAGAACTCAAAGGCGGAGAGCACAGGCTTCTCTCTTAAGATTCGTGGAGGAAAAAGGTATATATGGCAAATCTGAATGTGTCCGTTATCATTCCTGCATTTAACGAGGCGGAGATGATCGGGGATGTCATAAGACGAATCACTGCACTTTACCCTGGGTATGAAATCCTTGTTATCAACGATGGCTCGACAGATGATACGGGAAGGGTAGCTGTGGATGCAGGCGCGGTTGTCTATAGCCACCCCTACAATATCGGAAATGGGGCGGCCATCAAGAGCGGCATAAGAATAGCTTCAGGCGACATCCTGGTGTTCATGGACGGTGATGGTCAGCACTCGCCAGAAGACATAAGGACATTGCTTGCGCACTTCCCCGATTACGATATGGTTGTAGGGGCAAGGGGTAAGGGGCATCATGCTTCCTTGATCCGCGCTCTGGGGAATAGGATCTATAACCGGTTTGCGTCTTACGTGGCAAAATTTCAGGTCATGGACCTCACTTCGGGATTTCGAGCAATCAAGGCTGAGCTTGCGCGAAATCTTCTCTACCTTTTGCCCAACACCTATTCATATCCCACAACTATGACGCTTGGAGTTCTGAGAAGTGGAAGGAGCGTCAAATATACCCCTGTCCATTTCCGGAAAAGGAGCAAAGGCAAAAGCAACATCAAATTCTTCGGTGATGGGGTCAGGTTCTTTATGATCATCACAAAGATCTGTGCACTGTATTCCCCATTACGCATCTTTCTACCGGTCAGTTGCCTTCTCTTCAGCCTTGGACTCTGCTATTACTTTTACACTTATGTGATGTCGGGGCGTTTTACTAACATGAGTGCCCTTCTTTTTACCACATCCGTGATTATTTTTATGATCGGTCTGGTTTCAGAGCAGATTTGTCAAATGAGATTTGAAAGGAGTGAAGGCAGCAAGCTCAATTAATTTCCTGACTTCGGAAGGGCAAGGGGACCCTTCTGACGTGAAGGTGAGCGAGACAAAAATGTTTCGAGTGCCGTGTGGAAAACTATGATTCATGTCTTCATTGGCACAAAAGCGCAATTCATCAAGATGGCGCCTATCCTTCAGGAGCTCCTGAGGCGCGGAAAGTCTTTCAACCTGATTGATGCGGGGCAGCACCGGGGGTTGACAGGTGAACTCTTGCAGCAATTTGGTATCGGTGAACCAGACGTGGTGCTCCGCCGTGAGCGTTCCAACATCAAGACCGTGCCTCAAGCACTTGCCTGGTCAATGTGGCATTTTCTACGTATTCTTTTCACGCCCCGGCAAAATCTCAGGCGGATTTTCAGGGGTCAGAGGGGCGTCTGCCTGATACACGGCGACACCCTCACCACCCTGATTTCTCTTTTGTACGCGAAGCGGTGCGGCCTTTTTGTTGCTCATGTGGAAGCGGGACTCAGGAGCTTTAAATTACTCGATCCCTTTCCAGAGGAGATCATCCGAAGGATAGCGATGTACGCAAGTGACCTTTTGTTCGCACCGTCAGACTATGCGTTTCAGAATCTCCTCAAGATGGGCTATGGGAAAAAGGCTGTGCTCATCGGGGCAAATACAGGGCTTGACTCGGTTCGGTATGCTGTTCACCGGATGAGAAAGGAGAACCTCCCTTCTCGGCCTTACGGGGTAATGACGATCCACAGGATGGAGACTATCTTTTCATACACCCGGTTGAAGATTATAGTCGAGACAATCCGAAGCGCCGCCCGAGAACGGGCGCTTATCTTTGTCCTACATGATCCAACGCGCAACCAGTTGAGACGGTTGGGATTGTTACAGGAGGTTTTAGAAATAGAAAACGTCACTCTTTTACCTTTGCTTTCTTATCTTGAATTTATAGGTTTTATCGCAGGGGCCGATTATGTCATCACAGACGGCGGAAGCATTCAGGAGGAGTGCTACTATCTCAATAAGCCCTGCATGGTGCTGCGGGCGC
>JAHECH010000695.1 GCA_024641835.1 Deltaproteobacteria bacterium | reverse complement strand
CTCAGGGGGTGGAGATCACAAAGGATAAGAAACAGCTTGCCGGATTGTATCACCTCGGTGAGATTGACCGTTCTCGATCACCCTTATCGCGGCTCGTGGCAAAGTGCGTGGACAAACCCATTGAGTTCTGGAAGGGTAGGACATGGGATCTCAAGGCTGTACAGGACGAACTGGTGGGGGACCTAAACCGGCAGGTTGAGGAAATCTTAGTCGCCCCAGATGCCACTGCTGCCAGGATGATTGATCAAGGCACGGTGGAGGACTTCTTGGCCCGAATTGAGGACCACTTGGGAATGAAGGCCCACCCTGATAGTCTGCGCCTCAATCCGCCGGGATTTTGCCGTGATCTTGTTCGCTTTGTGGCGCTTGCGACGACGTGGCGAATTATGGATTATGAACCGTCCTATCCCTTCGTCCCAGAGCTACCACCCTCTTACAAGGCAGAGCGTTGCTCGGAAACGATTGGCGATTGGCTTAAAGTGCCGGAGGTAGGAAAGGTTTACGTCAGGGAGTGTCGGAATCTTGAGAAGGAAGGCTTAAATCTCGCTCAGAATGTTGATGCTGCCAGGGGGGGACATGTCTTTCCTCACTTGATTCTCAAGCAGTGGCAGGTCGTGAGAAAGCAACTGGAGGTGGCTGCAAAGGGTAGCTTGGAAATCGTGCGATCCGGCATTTCTAATCTGGAAGCATCTGGCTGCGATAGTGCGTGGGTAAGTCTTCTTCCCGGGGAATTGGGTTGGCACTGGTTCGCACTTCTCAAAGAAATGGAGAGGCATATCGCTGATGCCGAGGAGTGGCTGGCCAAGGCCGATGCGGGTGACTTTGAGGATTCCCTTGCACGTTATTCGCATCCCAATGCCGGATGGTGGAGAATAGACGAGGCATTCCGCACCCTCCTGATTCAGGCCGTTGATGACCCCGAGGGAGACCTTATCAGAAGTCTGGCTTTGCCCTTATACAATCACTGGGTAAAGGCGGCGGCTTCTTATTATACAAAAGCACTCACAAAACACCCGAATCTTGAAACCCTACCCTGGGTGCAGGATGTTAAAAAGATTACCGGCACTGCTTGGTGCATGCCCTCGCACGACAAGCGAAAAGCAGTTATTCTCATGGATGCCCTGAGATATGACCTTGGGATGTCAGCAGCCGATCTTCTCAAGAAAGCGGGTTTCAAAGTTGCAGTTAAGGATTCCCTTGCGGGCCTTCCGTCGAAAACCGAAATTGGAATGAGTCTCCTTCTTCCGGATTGCCATCTCAAGGTGGAAGTGGAAGAGGATCATATAAGCCTCAGTCATGACGGAAAAGATTTCGGAATAAAGGAGAACCGGACTGATTACCTCCGGAAAAAGTTTGGAGAGGATCTTAAAACGATCCCCATGAAGGAACTGAGCACAGGGAAAATCAAGGAGATGGGCTCCAAGATCCTTGTCGTCTACAGCCGCGACATTGACGCTGACGGGGAGTCCAAAGGTTTAGGCCTTCTGAAGGATATTGAAAAGGAGATTTCTGAGTTGGCCCAGAAAGTGAGGCTCCTTGCCCATGCCGGTTATCATGAGATCTACGTCATGACCGACCACGGGTTCCTCCTTTCCTCAGCAGATGGAATCACAAAGTGGGAAAAGCCCCAAGGCGCCCGCGTGTGCGAACGACGATTTGCCATTGTCCCGAAGAATGTGGGGACAGATCTTCCTGCAATCTCGTTCCCGTGGGACAAGGAATTCTGGCTGGTATTGCCCCCTGCCGGAACCGTGCTCAAGGCTCCGGGACAACTGGAATACCTTCACGGTGGCGCCTCCTTCCAGGAGTTGGTCATTCCATGCCTTCATATAGAAGTTCAGGAACAGGTCGTTCACGTGATTTTGAGCATGGTCGTAGACCAAGAGGCCATTGATTCAGGTATAGTCAAGGTCATTTTGCAGGGCCAGAGTCCCGTTCAGCAGCTACCCCTATCTTTCATGCCGGCTGCGGTCTTACCAAGGTCAGGTCAGATCCTTGCTGAACGCGATGGAAAGCCCGTGTCCGCGGCAAAGAGCTTCGAGGTAGGAGTTGGAGATCATCTGAAACTGACTCTGTTTCTCGACAGAGGTCTGAAGAAAGGCGATACGATTACAATTACCGCAAAGGACGATGGAGAAGTTCTCTCAACCAAGAAATTGAAGGTGGTTCGAGATGTCTAATACAGAGAAAGAAAAGAACTCTTTTCTTGCCATACCCGACTCCCACTTAGATGAACTAGACAGGAAAGTCCGCGCCCTTTTCCCGGGAGTCACCGTAAGGAAAGACCTGGTGCGCAGGATGCGCAGCGCTTACAGCGTGCCCACTTTTGTGATTGAGTTCCTCCTCGGAAAATACTGTTCCGACCCGGATGACAACGTGGTCCGAGAGGGTATGGAATACGTGAGACAGACCCTGGCCCAGAAATACGCCAAGCCTGATGAAAGAGAGCTTATCAAGTCGAGAATCGAACAACAGCGACGGTATGAACTCATTGAAAAGGTTGGCGTACGCCTAGTAGAAGAGGATAATCTGTACTGGGCTGAACTGAAAAACATTGATATCAAGTTTGTTCGGATCGATTCCGCAGAGATCAGAAGACATGAGAGACTGCTGACTGGGGGTCTGTGGGCAGAGGTCGAGGTCGAATACGATGACAGCTTTCAGTTCAAGGGAAAAACCCGACCCTTTGTGATCAGACAATTGCGGCCAATTCAAGTCTCAAACCTGGAGCTGGACACTTTCCGTCTCAATCGTGCCAAGTTCACCACCGAAGAATGGATGAGTTTCCTCATCAGGAGTCTCGGGTTTCGAGAAGAGCATCCTTATTTCACCCAGAGGTGCAAGATGCTCTATCTTGCAAGACTGATCCCCCTGGTTGAAAAGAACTATAATCTTGTAGAGCTTGGGCCAAGGGGAACCGGTAAGAGCTTTGTATACCAGCAAGTGAGCCCATATTCTCACCTGATCTCCGGAGGCCAGACAACTGCGGCTCAGATGTTCGTCAACCTCACATCCGGCCAGAAAGGACTGGTCGCCTTATGGGATGTGGTGG
>JAHECH010000694.1 GCA_024641835.1 Deltaproteobacteria bacterium | reverse complement strand
GATACTCGCGTGCGGGTCGTGACCAACGATGAAATCGGTACCCTGGGAGATTCAGCAAACGTCATGATAGAAGGGTTGGCCGAACGGGAGATGATACGCTCAACGTTTGGAAAATACGTTACCCCCCAGGTCCGCGACCAAATCCTGAGCGGGCGCATCCCCCTGGAGGGGGAATTACGAGAAGCCACGGTGCTCTTTGCGGACCTAAGGGATTTCACTCCGTTCGTCGAGTCAATGCCGCCGAAGGAAGCCGTGAAGATACTCAACGGTTATTTCCAGGCCATGGCTGGGGCCATACAGCGTCACAAAGGCCTGATCCTGCAGTTCATCGGAGACGAGATCGAAGCGGTTTTCGGTGTCCCCCTGCCGCTTGAGGACCATCCCGCTGCTGCGGCACGTGCAGCCCTGGAAATGCGCGGAGAACTCGAAAAATTCAATACCACAATCGCACAAAAAGGGGGAACTCCCCTCCGGCACGGGATAGGCGTGAATACCGGCCTGGTACTTGCGGGTAACATCGGGAGCCCCGACCGGCTGGCCTATTCACTGGTCGGGGATACGGTGAACGTCGCTTCCCGGATTCAGGACATCACCAAGGATTTCGACCATGACATCCTCCTGAGCCAGACCACCCAGCAGAGGCTGGGACAAGGGTTCGTGGTCAAGGAATTTCCCCCCACCATAGCGAAAGGCAAACAGTCTCCCCTGACGCTGTATGCATTGCTTGCCTAAGAGCTTGGGATAGTGGGGACGTGGGATTGATGCCACTCCTTTGACATGGGACAAATTGAACATCTCGCCTAACTACTCAATCCACCTTACCTCTATTCCATTGCTGCGTAACGATTTTTTTGCTAACCTATCGTTTCTGAAGCCCACGAAAATCAACACTACGATGCGTAGCCTGCCGTTAAGTGGACTAGTCTACGCTTCAATCTCCTTCAAAAACCTTGACTCCGCTGTGATTGGCTGTCCCATCTGTCGTTTTCGGTAAGTGATAATCAGCCTTTCCATGGCCCTGGTCATCGCCACATACATCAATCTTCTCTCCTCCTCCAGGTTCATGATCACTTGTTCCAGTGAGTTTACATGAGGCAAGATCCCCTCATTGAGACCGGGCACTATGACGCATTTGAATTCTAATCCCTTTGCCTGATGGATTGTCATGAGATTTACCCTTCCCGTTGATGCGCATTTGTTGACCCTCTTCGCTTCATCAAGGAATTAGCCCCTGACCTGGATGTGATAAAAAAAGAGGTTTGCTGCTATTACGGAGTGGAGCCATCCAAATTGCTGAAATCGGCTCTGAATTTGCTCTGAGCGTTTACAGCTCGGTGAGCAGCGTTTTGCAGGGAATTGCGAAGCAGCTTCCGAAAAATCGGAGACTGCAAGACCGATACGAGGACTTAAAGAAAGCTTTGATCAAAGGTCAACCGGAGACTTGACCCCTTTTCGACCATCACCTCACCGAAATCAGCGTCCGCCCGTCTCCGGAAGACCAAACTTCTCCCTAAAGGCACTAAGGATGATCTCCGCAACGAACCGAGGCTCTTTGATGTAATCGCAGTTAATGACCAGATCAAATTCATACTGGGAGGCATCCTTTTTGTTATAGACCTCCTTGAAAAAGGCCGTTTGTTGCCGGTCCAGTTCCCTGACCTGCTTGGCAGCCTCTTCCTTGGAAATATTCATGAGGGAAACAAGTCTCTGGACCCTAAATTGGACTGAGGAAATGATCCTGACAGCGAGAACCTTTTCACGAGGAAGAAGGAGGTGGACCCCTCTTCCTACAAAAATAGTAGGCCCGAAAGCTGCGATGGCATACACAGAGCTGAAAAGGTGCTTCGTATAATCGCTTTTGATGAAAGCCTTTTCACCAAAGGCGAGGGTGACCAACTCGCATAATTTCCCTGGATAGCGTTCATCAAAGATCGCGACTGCCTTTTCGCTCAAACGAGCCTGTGTGGCTATATGCTGCAGTATTTGCTGGTCAACTACACGGTATCCGATTTTCTCAGCCACGATATCGGCGATCTCCACCGCCCCAACTGCTAGCTTGCGGGAGATACAAATGGTGGGAGAGAACTCCACGAGCTCTGGTTCTTCTCCCCTTTTTTCAATACGCTTCTCATCCCATTCGCGGATATACCTGCTTGCCATCTCAGGCGCACTCGGCCGATACTTAGCGTAGGTCCCCGGAATGTATTTTGAACCGCTTGCATGCTCTCCCATGGGAGCCTCCTTTCCTTGAAGGTTTTAGTCAATCCTGGATAACCATTTTGACCCACTTGACGTGGCGTGAATCGATCGCTTGCCAGCTGAAAGAGGCATAGGAATCCAGGAAGAAGGGACCTCTCTTTTGCAGGAGAACTAGAACAAATACTGGGAACGTCCTTATCCAGGTATCCGATCCGGTGGAAAAGAATGATAAAGTGAAAAGTGAGGAATCGCTTACAGAAGAGGAAGAAAGCGCCGCCTCCCCCAGCAACTAAAGGACAACATAAAAAAAATACCCCCGTCTGTCAAGGCGAATGGGATCTTGCCCGTCCCGTTAGGAAGCCAGCCTGACATTGGAATTGTATTTTTTTTGAAGACAATTTTTATCACTTTTTCTCCACAAAAGACAGGCGAAAAGAAAGGAGGAAGGAAAATGTATAAGAAAATTATGGTTCCATTAGATGGCTCAGAGCTTGCCGAGTGCGTTCTCCCTCATTTAGAGGCCTTTGCGAAGGGATTTAATCTAAGTGATGTCATTTTGGTGCGCGTGGTGGAGCCTGAAATGCCTTCTTATCGTGGCGAAGTTCAGTTCGACCCTAAAATAATGGCGCAAAGAGAAGCAGACAGAAAATCTTCAGCAAAAGACTACCTCAACAAGTTGGCCACCAGAATCAAACATGAGGGAACGACGGTACGGGCAGAGGTTCTTTTTGGAAGGGTAACGAGGGTGTAGAAAAACCCCGAAAATGATCACTCATGCCATCTCGCCGAGCCCGGTTTCCACGAGCACGACCTCTTTTGTTCAAATCTCTGTTGTTGTTCTATCGCTCAGGGGCTCGC
>JAHECH010000693.1 GCA_024641835.1 Deltaproteobacteria bacterium | reverse complement strand
ATATGATGAGCTAGGCTCCTACTTTTATAGGCACTGCTTGCCCAAGATTACCATTCCGCCAACGGATAATCGCGCTTTAACACTGGCTGAATTATCTCCCATGCCTCCGCGACACGCCCGCCTTCGGACTTTATCCACTCCTTGGCAGACTCCGTGGCTATTCCTATATACTTAACCCTGTCCTCCTCTGACAACTTGGCGTATTCCACCCCTTTTCCTTTGCATTTTGCTTGATAATCTCGGTCGGTGTCGGGTTTGACTGCTTGTGCGTCCATTTTCTTACCACTCTCCGCAAACACGTCGCGTACTATTAGCTGGATGTCGCTGGGCAGTGCGGCCCATGCCTTATCGGTGACCAATATATCGAATACTCCTGCTAAATTAGCGCTCATTGTAATGCCATACTTTGCGACTTCATATAGCTTGACTTCCCACGTTAAGCAACTTGCTGAAGCAAAGCCGTCTACGACCCCCGTTTTCATGGCCATGTAGACGTCCCCCATTGTCATCATCTGTGGGGAAGCCCCAAGTGCTGAGTATATGGCCCGATAGCGCGCATTCGGGGTTCTAATCTTCAGTCCCTTAAAATCATCAAGTCCTTTAACAGGTCTGTCTCGGAGGAAAGTCTCGTCCCAATAAGTAATCAAATTTCCAAATGGTAGGAGTACAGCGCGCCAGTTTTCCTTAAAAAGCTTTCTCCTGAACTCCAGCGTCGCTTTGCCCGCATCCACGGACTGCTGTTTACTTTTCCAGATGCCGGGGATTTCAGTAACTCCAAGACACGGCTCCTCGCCCAGCTCGTACATGGCCACACTAAACAGAATCTCACATGCATCGTCCTTCATACCACGTAACGTCTGGGTTGGAGGGATCCCCAGTGAAAAAAGCGGATAAACATCTATCTTAAGACGGCCATTCGAGCGATTATAAATCTCCTGCACAGCCGCAGCCAGATAAACACCTTCTATACGCTCCGCATTAATAGGGGAATTCAACCTCCATACTATTGATTTTACCTCAGGGTTTGATGCTGGTGCCGATCCTGGACTTTGTCCAGCGAAGGCCGCCAAAGCGGGCAGCCCTACCAATACTAAAATTAGGTAAATACTAGCTAGCAGTGGTGATAACCCTTTCTTTGTCATTTTTAACCCCTTTCTGTTAGATGTTAACGATAAATATTGTATACGGAGTTGAAGGTAACGAAATTCCGGATACAATCGTGTGCTTCAGTGGACCACAAAAAATCCGCAGCATGCCATCCCCTCATATCCAGCGAGACTTGTGCTACGCTCCTTGGGCAAGAAACCTATTGAGAGTCTCGATGTTCATTCGTGATATTCCCAATTTCTCAACTGTTCTCCCTTGCTTGTAGTAATCCGTCTCGTGGATTATGGAAAACAGATGGATAATTGAATCGATTGTTGGCGTGTCTACACCAATCATTTTCCCAAGTGATGATAATAAAACATTGCCTGTGGGCACATCCTCCGCAATCTGTCTGCTCTTAATACCGCTAACATTTGCAGGATTCAGTTTTACCCATTCATCATAACTGATAGGCAGAATCCTGGTGAGCAGCTCCATATCGGAAATGGAATTCAGCCCAAGCTTTTTAAGAATCGCCATTTTTTCTGCATCAACCTGATTGAATACCCTCCACACTGCTGGAGTCATCCCCTCTTTGTTTAAGCAGAAAGGTTTCTTTGAAGACTCGACATACGCTACACTAAAAAGAACCATTGGATGTTTCACGATGTTTGGATTTAGAAGTCCAACTTCTAGCACATTCGTTGCTGGACTTAACGAAGGGTAAAATGTTTTTAAGCCATTGATAATTCTCTCTGTATCTTTACTCGGAAAAGTGGAAAACAAGTTTTCTGGCTCAGCTAAACCGATTACCTCGACTTCCGCGGGACCAGCAAGCCAACACTGATATGGCAGGGTAACGGTTTCCCCGATTAAGATATTCTTTTTAACGCCAAGATCTTTTAGGATTTTCGCAATTAGGAGGGAGCCTGCTGATCCCGGAAATAAGACTAATATATGACCGTCTCTCAGATGGGGTGCACACGTCCTAGCAATAGCTTCATGTCCTAATGCTTGGGTGGTGACAAATAGGCAATCTACATCTTTAATGGCTTTTTTAATATCAGTAGTTACCATACTCAATTTCGCGAATCCTTCCCGGGCCTTTCCTCTTATTTCTATCCCCCCACGATCGATTACAGGCTTAAGGCTTTTCTCAAATTCCGGTAATTCATAAAGGTTAACCTCAACTCCCGCCAGCGAAAGGTCAGCGGCAGCCGCATGACCGCCGGCTCCCGCTCCAAGAACAGCACACCTATCTAATCTCATCGACCCCTTTGAATTTCCCATAAAATACCTCCGCCCCCCAATGCTAATTATTTACAAAAATCACGCCCCCTCAACTCTTTGAACTGACCCCGATGATCGATAAAAATTAAGCGTTAACCCACAATGTAATATACAGACGGATCAGTACCATGTTCTGGGCGCAGCTGAACCGCCTTCCTCGCAATTATCTGTCTCGATACTTCACTGTCCGGATCATCCAAGTCGCCGAAGTATCTTGCCTTGGCGGAGCATGCAATAACGCAAGCTGGAGTCGCCTCTAAGTCTATCCCGGGTTTAAGCCCTTTCTTGACGCCGTCATCGATTCTTTCTCTGCAAAAGTTGCATTTGTATACAATTCCTGTTTGGAGAGGATAGACTTTTTCTCGCATCCTCTCCCACTCGCAAAAGCCTTGACCCGGAAACCATTCTTTGGTGTCTCCATAATATGAGCGAGCCTGATAGGGACAACTAATCAAGCATGTCCTGCAGCCCACACATTTATCCGGGTCAACCAAGACAATTCCGTCCTCACGTTTCTCAGTTGCACCAGTGGGACAAACCTCAACGCAAACAGCGTCTTTGCAATGGTTACACATTGTAGGATAAATATGCTTTATCGCTTTGGTAGCCGTACTAGTCTCTGAAACTAGCACTCTGTTCCAAAGCATGCCAGGGGGCAACGCGTGCTCTTCTATGCATCTGACGGTA
>JAHECH010000692.1 GCA_024641835.1 Deltaproteobacteria bacterium | reverse complement strand
CTTGATTAATAGGCCAATAGAGTATCCGTCTAATAGGCGAATTAGACGGAAAGTGCCCATCTGGATATTTGATCGTGCCATATGGTAGGTGTCCTACACGCACTTGTCATACAGCACAATCCACGTTCAGATTGAAAGGAAAGGCAGCGAAGCAATGATTTACCAAAATGAGTACTGGTACGATATTGTACCCTCTATCTATGATGACGAGAAGAAAATAGGGTCCATAGATGGGAAATGGCTCTATTTCGATGACACAGAGAAGCTCCATGCCCTCTTGGAGGACTTAAATCTTTTGGTAGAATCCGGTGAGATTCGAGCCGCGAAAATTGCCAGGAAACTCCCTGAATTTGACCCTTTCCCTGAGAAGCCATGTGTACTCTGCGTTTTCACATCCAACAATAGGGAAGAGAAAGAAAGAGTCAAAGCTCTGCTTAAGACACGTTTGGGTATCTCGGTCGACCTCTGGAAAAGTGAGGAGCAGACTAGACGCGATTGGAGAGAAGGTGGCTGGCTCCAGATACAGTTTGAAATTTCAAAGATTAGACGTGGCATCGAAGCTGGGACTGTCGCTGATGTTCAATCAGCGCAGAAGCGTATGCTCGAGCTAACACGACAATTGGAGAACATGATAGAGACCATTAATGATCCAGAGCGAAAAGCCGAGATAGATCTTAATAAAGTTCATGATGTAAGAAGAAAGACAGAGGCAAGTTTATCAGACCATTCAGAGATACCAGAGGTTATTATTTCTCGTTTGGCGAGTCTTGAAGAAGTAGTGACTGCAATATTGTCAAAAATGGAAAGTGGCGAAATTGGTTATGAGAGAAAGCTTGAACGTTCTGACGCAAATTACATCTTTGTAATTATGCCGTTTTCAGACGAGCATATAGATACATATGATGCGATCAAAAGAGCGGTGGAGAAGGCTGGTCAACACCTTAAGGCTGAACGTGTTGATGAAAAGCCAGGAGCTATTGCTATTACGGATGAGATTCATCGGTCCATTCAAAGAGCATCCGTGGTTATATGTGACTTAACCAATGAACGTCCGAATGTTTATTATGAGTTGGGTTTCGCAAAGGGAGTCAACAAACAATTGATTTGTATCGCTCGCGAAGGGACACAGGTACATTTTGATGTATATGGACTTAAAATTGTATTTTTCCGAACTTACCGAGAATTGGAACAAAAACTGGCTACTGAGATTAAGAAACTGCTTAAACCGAATACCGCAGTATAGGCTGACCCGTCTGCCCAAGCAGTCGCTGTGCGATCCGTTCGCTTGGTGATATGCCTACTACTACCGTCGAGGTGGAGGAGTGACAGCGCTTTTCCGCAGGTCTCCTTTGGGCAAGCCTGACCACCTGCGCCGCACCACAGGGCAGGCAGGCCGGCGTTGAGCGAGGAGACGGAGGCGGCGCCGGTAGAATGGGTGAGGGCGATGTTGGAGGAGGGGTGAGGAAGGCAGCTAGGCCTTACCGTCGCCAGCCAAAGTACTAACGAAAGGAGTTACATCGATGGCAATTCCAGACTTTCAAACTCTAATGCTCCCGCTCTTGAAGATTACAGGCGATGGACAAGAGCATAGCCTTAGCAAAACCATTGACGCTCTAGCCCTAGAATTCCAACTAACTGATGGGGATAGAAGGGAACTGCTCCCTAGCGGTAGGCAAGCCAAGTTTGACAACAGAGTGGGATGGGCTCGGACGCATCTGAAGAAGGCTGGTCTTCTTGAAAGTACTGGACGAGGTAAATTCCGCATGACCCAACGTGGCTTCGGAGTCTTGAAGGGGAATCCTGCTAGAATCGATATGAAGTTCTTGGAGCAATTTCCTGAGTATGTGGACTTTCGAACTTTATCTCGGCAAGTCGACAAGCCGGTTGGAAAAGATGATGAGTCTGATCAAACACCCGAAGAGATTCTGGAGTTAAGCTACCAGGACTTGAGACGTGACTTAGCGCAGGAGTTATTAGAACGCATAATGGAGTGCTCACCGAGGTTCTTTGAAAGCCTTGTTGTGGATTTGCTTGTCGCTATGGGGTACGGCGGCTCTAGAAAAGACGCCGGAGAAGCTGTTGGTCAGAGTGGTGATGGCGGAATAGATGGTATCATCAAGGAAGACAAATTAGGCTTAGATGTTGTATATATCCAAGCAAAAAAATGGGAAGGAACCGTTGGGAGGCCAGTTGTACAGGCTTTTGCCGGGAGCTTGGAGGGATTTAGAGCCCGAAAAGGGATATTGATCACGACCTCACAATTCTCAAAAGAGGCACGGGACTACGTAGACAGAATTGAAAAGAAAATCGTGCTTCTTGACGGACAACAGTTGGCTCAGCTCATGATCGATCACAATATTGGCGTTGCAGAAGTAGAAAGATATGTCGTAAAGAAGGTAGACCTGGATTATTTTGGTGGTGAATAGCCTTCTCTACCATCTGGTTAAAAACCATTGCCTCAGCCTGGCCAGGCCGGCGCTGAGTGAAGAGGCGGAGGGGGAGAAGGTCTTTGCGACTTCCGACGATGAATTGCTGGATTACCTGGCTGATCTTCAGAGGCGACTGGGACGGCAACCGACGACCAACAACATTGATCGCGACGACGAATTCTCATCCCGGATATTTGAACGCTTTGGCTCATTCAGTGATGCTATTGATCAACTCAGGGATCAGGAATGTGCTGGACAGTTTTTTGCTGGCAGCGATGAAAAGGGCACAGTTACAGAATACATAGTCGTCGGCGAGTCGCTATATCGGGGTTTCAATGCTCACTTCTTGCCAGTCGATCGCGGTGTAGATATTGTAGCCCTAAAAGGCGGTAAGATTTTCAACATTCAACGTAGTGATTGCGCAATTGCTACGAACGAATTAGGAAATAAACGAAATTTCTCCCCTACAAAGCCATTCGTTGTATTCCAAATTCGTTGTTGGGCATAAACGTAAAATCCCATGAAATGGAGGTCAAAAATGCAATTCCTTGTGGTCGCTTACGATGGCACGGATGCAGGAGCCTTGGAAAGGAGGTTAAAGGCTCGGGAAGCTCATCTAAAATCAGCTCAGGAAAT
>JAHECH010000691.1:1402-3067 GCA_024641835.1 Deltaproteobacteria bacterium | reverse complement strand
AGCGAGAAACCAAAACTCAGTGGGATAGTTAAACATGGGGGGGTAACCTCATCTCGCTCACTACAAGGGGCGGAGCCAAACGTCCTTAAGATACTTGTTCCGGAAATCGGTCTTATCCCCGATCCTCGCCTTGCCGTCTGAAACGAACCGGGCAGAGAGAGGTTTGTCATACCTGGCCGAGATGGCCTGCAACAGGTAAAGAACCTCCAATATCCTGCCGGGCTCCTCATCAATGCCTATGGGATAGGTATCCACGCCGAGCCCGGAGTGGAGTGACAGGAAGAGGTTTCTTTCTATGGAGAACTCACCCGCTTCGTACTCCTCCGCCAGCTCAAAGTCCTCCAGACACGGCAACATCAGGCCGCACAGCCCCACAGGTTTTGGGTTCTCAGTCGAAAGAAATCGGGTGAGCCGCAGGTACAGATCTGTGGTTACTGTCCTTGAGAAGATCCCGCATAGCCTTTTCACGAAATGAACAAGACTGCTCTTCCCCCGGAAGAGCGGTGCCACGGATGAATCGATACCCAGGAAAAAATGCTGGTCTTCAAAAATGGCGCAGATTTCCAGCCACACGGCCTTCATAAGGGCCAGCCACTCCTCCAGGGTGTTGCAACCTTCAGAGAGATTCGTGGCTTGAAGGCCCACTGCAAAGCCCGGCGACTCATAGGTTGCTGATGGAAAAAAGGGGCTGGAACGCCGGTTGTGGAAGGTGTAGGAGAACTGAAAGGTCTTCTCAGGCTTCTCACGGATGATCCTGAAGAGCACATCCACGTCGGCGGGTTTCACGCCTGTTGTCAAATCCAAATTGAAAGACAGGTTTCCTGCGCGCAGGAAATCCCCTATTTCCTCACGGGCGGCTTCCGAGTTCAGGCTGCCGACACTTAGATATAAGTCTTCCCAGCTGTTCCACGACGCCAGGCTCCTGATCCTCGAATCCTTGAAGCAGATTCTTCTGGTCTGCACTGTGTAGCCGTGCTCCGCCAGCAGCGCCTCCGCTCGGGAGATCTCCCCGGGCACATGGAAGGCTTGAGGCGATTCCGCAAACCAGCACACGCTCCGTATCACTTTGTTCTCTGCCGGAATGGCCACGCGCACTCCTTCGTTCTCCGCACATCTGAGATGGTTGTTGGCACCCCATAGCACCACAGCGCTTCACCGATTTTGGAGACTCCCCGTTCCAATTTCTTTATATTGAATGATAAGCTTTTAGACAAGGGGAAGAATCATCCCTGCCCAAGTCGCCCCTGCCGAGATCATCCGGAAAACAGGGATGGCTCCATTATCTTAAAGCCTGTTAAGGTTATTGAAAGGCCAACAGGATGGGCCCTCAAAGGAGTGCCTAAAGGAAGCTGTAAAATTGGTCCCGGGCAAAATAAGGAAGGTTGTTATCGATGCGAATGCCGGTTCGAATCCGGTTCCGGAGAAGAAAAAGGTTAGCGCTGATGCTAACCTTTTTTCTTTTGCATCCGTATTGGGGTGAGGTCCTGATCGGACGGCGGATATTGCCGACCGCGTTTTTCTCAGGAATGCTGATCTTCTTCAAAACTCAGTTCCTCGATCTCCTTCTCCAATTCGTAGAGGGCCTCCAACACGTCATCAATCTCTATGGGTGACAGATTTGTAAGGGGCGACCTTTCATCTAACTGAATAGCGCTTTGTCTCATG
>JAHECH010000691.1:0-1392 GCA_024641835.1 Deltaproteobacteria bacterium | reverse complement strand
CCCTGCACCTCCTGTCTTCCGAACTATGGTGCTGACCTTTCAATTCCCCATCTCGCAAGAATCGTGCTGAATCCGGCGATAAGTTGCTTTCCATCGTATTTACATAGGGTTGGGATGATCAAAAAACCAGAGGGTGAAGAAATATGTAAGGAAATACCATTTTTCGGGGAATTTTTGTGCCGTTTTCCGGCGATCAGATACGCGTTTCGGCAGGGACACAAAGGGCAAGAACATCGACAAATCTCTGAAAGACTGGGCTGAATATGGTCATTTCAGAAGGTTAGGGGGAAATTTCATCGGCCTTGTTGGGCCTGAAAGGGCTAACTGAAAGTCGCGCAAGACATCGCTCTCTAAAGCGAAACGCTAATTTAACACTATACCAGGAAAGCTACATTGTCCAGTGTCTTCAATAGGCACCCCCTGTTTCTCGTAAGAAATGGAACCCAGATCACATCAAGCTCGAGTCGGAGCAGTTGATCGGACAAAAAGAACCTAGCGTATCAGGCAAGTCTAGGATAAAATTAAGAGAGAACAGGAAGCAGGCACGCCATACGACGATTATGGGAAGGTTCCGCAAATGGACGAACAAAAGCATCATACCATCCTGGTCATTGAAGACGACCCCAAAATTCTTGCCATGATCGTGAAGCATCTGGCCTATGAGGGGTATGCCGTCATCACCGCAAAGGACGGCATGGAGGGGCTCAAGAGGGTCGAGAGCGAAACATATGATCTGGTGATCACAGACATCGTCATGCCCTACGTGAGCGGCGTGGGAGTGGTGAGCGCAGTCAAGGAAAAGCGGCCCCATATTCCTGTCATAGCTATCACAGGGTATGGAAAGGAGCCTGAATCAGCTGCCTCGGAGAAAAGAGCGGACCTCGTAGTGGCGAAGCCGGTCAAGATGTCTACTCTCAAAGATCAAATCACTCAGCTTCTGGGAGAACCAAGGCCGTAGGATATGCCATGACCAAGTTATTTATACTGACCGGACCGCAAAAAAATCTGCCCTGTAAGCTCAAACCCGATGTCACCTCGGTGGGCAGGGCACCAGACAACGATATACGAATTAAAGATAACCTCGTCTCCCGCCATCACCTGCGGATATCCCGGCAAGGGTCCAGGTTTTCTATCAAAGACCTCCACAGCACAAACGGGACATACGTTGAGGGTAAGGCGATAGAGCCTGGTAAAGATTTCGAAGTCAACGAAGCGATACCCATAGAGATCGGTAACACTCTATTATGCCTTGGCAAGAAATACAAGGGTGATCTCCTGCCCTATGAGGATGGCGCTTTCCCCAAGGTTGGACTCTCAGACACTGTAGAACTGGATCGGCCAAAGACCTCTGTCAAGAACCTTGAGCTGATCTACAAAGTATCCAGTGTCTTA
>JAHECH010000067.1 GCA_024641835.1 Deltaproteobacteria bacterium | reverse complement strand
CTGGCTAGGAATACAGCCTTGTAGCCCTCTTTTCTGAGGCTGTCGAGGGTAATGTCCTTTCCGAAGCTTATCCCCGTCTTGATTTCAACGCCCATGTCCTGGATCACCTGAACTTCGGCGGCGATGATGTTTCTCGGGAGCCGGTATTCGGGAATGCCCACGCTCATCATCCCGCCCGCCACAGGCAGTTTTTCGAACACAGTCGCTCGATAACCCTCTTTGCGGAGGTAGCATGCAGCTGTGAGCCCTGCAGGACCCGCGCCGATGATGGCCACCTTTTCTTCTCTCGGTTCCTTCACCTTGGGAACATGTCTGCCCTCTTTGGAGAGGTCCACTTCCGCGAGAAATCGATGAAGGTATTCGATGGCGATCGGTTCATCCAGGTCGCCTCGCGTGCATATGCCTTCGCAAGGATGATGACAGACACGGCCGCAGATCGCGGGAAATGGATGGGCCTCTTTGAAAAGCTCAAGGGCCTCTCGATACTTTCCCTGGTTGATCAGCGCGATATAGCCCTGCACACTCACATGAGCAGGGCAGGTCGCCTTGCAAGGGGCTGTGCCCCTTTTCTCAATGGCATAGGCACTGGGCATGGCCTGGGGGTAGAGCTTATAGGCGGCCTTGCGATCCCGAAGCCCCTGGTCAAAGAGATTGGGGGCTTCGATCGGACATGCCTTTGCACACTCGTTGCAGGCTGTACACTTCGTGATATCGATGTAGCGCGGTCTTTCCAGAACTCGGACCTTGAAGTCCCCGGCTTCGCCCGTCACCCCAAGAATATCCGTCATGGTGAGAAGGTCGATATTGAGATGCCTTCCGCACTCCACCAATTTGGGAGAAATAATGCACATCGAGCAGTCGTTGGTAGGGAAGGTCTTGTCCAACTGGGCCATGACACCGCCGATGGCGGAATTGTTCTCAACCAGGTACACCAAGTAGCCCGAATTGGCCAAATCCAGGGAAGCTTGAATGCCGGCAATACCGGCACCCACAACCATCACCGATCCTTTTGGAATGCTTTTACTCATAAAATATGGTCACTCCTCGTTGTTCTAGTGTCCACTTAGGGATGATCCGCATAGCTAACTGTGGTGGGGTATTTCTAAACAACCCAGGCAGGCAAAAGCCTTAAACCACGAATCAAGAAAAATGCCACAGGCTCATGGGGAGTGTCAAGAAAATACAGTGAAAAACTCTTTTCATAACGCTCTTTTCGTTATAAATAAAGTAAGCATCACGGGCGATCAAGCAATAGTGAGGAGGCTTACAAATGAGGGTTTACCTGATGCAGCAGCAGAGATTCATGCTAGCCATAGGGATCTATTCATCGCTGGCCATCTGCCTCACCTCGCCAAGCTTGTGAGCCTTCTTGTCACTGGAAGCGAGACCCCTGCCGTTGTTCGGTTTCAGCAGGGCGGCGTGGTCTGCCTTGAAAAGGATGAAGCGGGGAAATGGTCCGTCGTTTGGATGGTCGTTCCTGAGATCGTGGCGTAGCAGTCCAAGGGGAAAGGTAGACGGTGCAAGGAGGGCAGGGGTAAAGATGACCATGAGCCATGCTTTCAATACAGAGAACGTTCCGGTAACTGCCGTGAGCCTCAGCCGGCTTAATCCAGAGCCGGGACCTTACTGCATGAGTTTCGGGTTTGACCTCACAAGAATGATGGGGTCCATTCAGGAGGTAGGGATGATCAACCCTCCTTTGATCATGACAAACCAGGAGGGCGGATGGGATGTTGTGAGCGGTTATCGCCGAACAATGGCGGTGAAGGCCTTAGGCTGGAAAGAGCTTCTCTGCAAGGACCTCTCCGGTTCAAACCTTTCTCCCCTGGAGTGCCTGAAGCTCAATCTTCACGAGAATGTTCCAACCCGAGCATTCAATGAGGTGGAGAAAGGAATGATTCTGAAGCGGCTTTCACACCATGCACCAGCTCAGGAACTGCTGCGTAAGTACATGCCCCTGCTTGGCCTCCCTTCACATGAGCCAACCCTTCAGGTCTATCTCCTCATCGATGATGTCGAAGAGCCCGTTAAGCACAGCCTCGCTGGAGGCAGGATTTCTCTCCAGGCCGTAATGCTGCTTCTGGATATGGCCTCCGACGCTCGTCTGGCCATTTGGAGGTGCATAACCGATCTAAGGTTAAACTCGAATTATCAGAGACGACTTATTGAATATGCGGTTGATATATCGGACATGGAAGGCAAGACAGCCGAGCAGATCCTGGCCGAAGGTCCCGTTACTGCTATTTTTCAAGATCAGAAGCTGAACAATCCGCAAAAGGCTAAAGCGCTTCTTAATCACCTCCACTCCAGGCGGAATCCCAGGCTGGCAAGATCCGAGAGAGCTTTCCGACAAAACGTATCCAGGCTCAACCTCCCTGATGGCGTCCGGATCAGCCACCCTCCTTATTTTGAAGACCCTTCTTTCACCCTGGAAGTATCTTTTCGGGACGGGGAGGCCTTGAGACAGAAAATGATCCAACTGTCGCAAATGGAAGACCTTGAAAATATCCGAAGTCCCTGGCTGGGCGAGAAATGAAAAAACTCCTGGGAATAAGAAAAGCCATTGTGGAAAGCGATGCAGAGAAGTACGAACTCTGCACGCGCATACTCCAGAAAGCTCGCGGTATCCCAATCGAAAAGACGGCCATCCAGCTTTTGAAAGGGAAACCGGATACCCTTGAAATGGAGAAAGATACCTTGCGCCTAGTCGCATATCCGGGTGAGCTTCTGAAGCCATGTCCTGGCACCCATGGATACCTCTGCTGCGGCTATCAGGTCCTCAGTATCGGGACGAACTGCCCACTGGATTGTGCCTACTGCGTGCTCCAGGCCTACTTCAACCAGCCTTATCTGCGGGTCTTCGTGAATATTGAAGAGAGAATCGAAGAGATAGGACTTCACATTGATTCGCATCCTCAAAAGATTTTCAGGATTGGAACTGGCGAATTCACGGACAGCCTTGCCCTTGACCCCATCGTGGAATGGAGCAGGATTCTCATTCCTTTTATCCAAAACCACAGGAATGCTGTCCTGGAGTTCAAAACAAAGACAACCCGGGTTGAAAGACTGCTCTCGATTCAGCCCCGGGACCGGATCATTGTTTCATGGTCTCTCAATAGCCCCTACATCGCCTCCGCAGAAGAGCGCGGCGCTCCCAGTATCCAGAAGCGGCTCGAAGCGGCCAGAAGATGCCAGGCAGAGGGGTTTGCCCTTGGTTTTCATTTCGATCCACTCATCGAGCACCGGGGCTGGAAGGATTCATACCGAAGGACAATCGAGCTTCTGGACAAAACCATTTCACCCAGAAGGATCGCCTGGGTGAGCCTTGGCTGCCTCCGTTTCATGCCTTTACTCAAGCCCATTATCAGAAAACGGCATCCCGGGTCGCGCGTTCTTCGCGGTGAATTCATTCTGGGCATGGATGGGAAGATGAGATATTTTAAGCCGGTGCGAATTGAAATGTACCAATTTATGATGGAGCACCTGACCCAATGGCACAGCGATTGCGGGCTCTATCTCTGCATGGAGAGCGATGATGTCTGGGAAATGAGCATGAGATGGTCTCCCGGAGATTCCGAAGGCCTTTCAAGATATCTTGACCAGAGGGCGAGAAAGGTTTTTGACCTCCCTGGGCACGAGATTCTTTCTTGATCTCAAGCCGGAATCTGTGCTAATAGCTTTTTTTGGGAAGTTGCCGTTATCGTAGGTCACATCAAGGAACGGAGGTAAAGTCATGATAAAGGAAAAGGTGCAGACAGCACTCAACAAGGTGCGGCCCTCATTGCAGGCAGATGGGGGGGATGT
The DNA here is from genome assembly GCA_024641835.1 of Deltaproteobacteria bacterium. Taxonomy (GTDB): domain Bacteria; phylum Desulfobacterota; class DSM-4660; order Desulfatiglandales; family HGW-15; genus JAHECH01. The sequence goes on along the minus strand of JAHECH010000067.1, from coordinate 7,680 downwards.
CCAGCTTATTGATGTGGATGACCAAGGCGTCGTGAAAGTGAAATTGACTGGCGCCTGCGGTGGATGCCCCATGTCTCAGATGACTTTGAAAATGGGGATTGAGAAGATTCTGAAGCAACAGGTGCCGGAGGTGACTCGGGTCGAATCTGTTTAGTCCCAACAACCGCCCTCTCCCTCTTTTTGCGGATGGGGAAGGGGAGGAGCGTCGGCATGGGTCGATCAATCGAAACCTGAAAGGAGAGGAGGAACTATGGAGATCAAGAAAATCGGTGTTGTCGGTGCCGGCACCATGGGTAGCGGCATTGCTCAGGTCGCTTCGCAAATTGGCTTGGAGGTCGTGATCCGAGACATTCAGGAATCCTTTGTGGACAGGGGTTTGAAGAGCATCGACAAGTTTCTTGCCAAAAGCGTGGAGAAAGGAAAGCTTCAAGCTCCGGAAAAAGACAACATCATGGGAAGAATTAAAGGGACCACAAAGATGGCTGACCTCAAAGATGTGGACTACGTGGTTGAAGCCGTTATCGAGGACCTGAACCTGAAGAAGCAGGTTTTCAAAGAGTTGGATGGGCTCTGCAGGCCGGAAGTCATTCTTTCCTCCAACACCTCATCCATGTCCATTACTGAAATCGCAGCTGCGACCAAACGACAGGACAAAGTGTGTGGAATGCATTTCTTCAACCCTGTGCCTCTGATGAAACTCGTCGAGATCATCCGCGGTTTTGCTACGAGCGATCAGACCGTAGCGGTCTCCACCGAGCTTGCCAAAAAAATGGGGAAGATGACGGTGGAGGTGAAAAAGGACTCCCCCGGCTTTATCGTGAACAGAATCATGATCCCTCACATGATCGAGGCGATCAAAATCGTGGAAGAGGGTATCGCCAGCATCCAGGATGTGGACATCGCCGTCAAGAACGGCCTTAACTACCCCATGGGGCCCTTTGAGCTCATGGATCTGACCGGGGTCGACATTGCCTACTTTGTCGCCGAGTACCTCCATAAAGAGCTAAACAAGGAATTGAAATGGGCTTCCCCGAACCTGCTCAAGACGATGATCAGAGCCAACAGGCTCGGTCGAAAAACAGGAGGCGGTTGGTACGATTATAGCGGGAAATGACAGAATCCGGCACTTCTGGCTCACGCAAGGAAAAAAGAAGGCAGCCTCAAAAGAGACTGCCTTCTTTTTTTGGCGAAGGGGGGTCTTATTTGTTCTTGTGTCTCATCATTTTTTTCAGTTTTCTGTACTTGTGCTTCCGGATCTTCTTGCGGCGCTTCTTCACGACACTGCTCATAGTTGGAAAGACCTCCACTTGAGATGAAAAATGATGCGTACTTTTATAATGCACGGGGGAAGCATGTCAACAACATATTTGATTCGCTCTCTGAAGGGAGACCTTAGTCAGATCGACGGAAGAGGGATGCAATGATGACAAGGAAGGGGTTATCGGGTGAAATGGGCAATGTCGGGTTGAACGGAGACCGACTTGTTTACATAATATATATTATCAGAACCTACCTAAGTACCTCAATTCTCCCACGACCCACGTCTCTCAACTACCAAGCTGCATGATCACTGTAGAACCCGCTCCAAAATGACTCCTCTTTTCCCTGTTTTTGCCGCATACAGAACCCTGTCCGCTTCAGAGAGGAAATCGTTCACAGCCATGCCTTCACTGTATTTGGCGCACCCTGTAGTTCCAGTGATTTTGACGTCTTGCTGGAAAGCCTCCCGGATTCGCCTTCCAATTTCTTCAGCGGCTGAAAGTTCGGCGTCGATCAAGATCACTGCAAATTCGTCCCCTCCATACCGGAATACCGAGTCAACACCCTGCCGAATGCTCTTAGTGATAAGACGGGCCACATTTCGGAGGAGCTCGTCCCCGGCAAGGTGGCCGTGCGCGTCGTTGTACTCTTTGAAGTTATCCAGGTCTACCAGAATAAGGGATAACGGGTGTTTCTGCCTGTTCGCCCGCACCATCTCCTCCTTGAGCCGTGAAAAGAAGTGCCGGCGGTTATACACGCTGGTAAGAGGATCCGTGATGGAAAGCCGGCTCAATTCCTTCTTCAGATCCCGCTCTTTTATGATGCGAACGATTTTCGCCTCAAGCTCTTGAAGGTCAACCGGTTTTTTGATGAAATCAGATGCCCCGGCTGTGATGATGTCAACATAATTGTATTCGTCGGCGTAGGCCGTCATGGCGATGATGCTAATGTCAAGGAAGCTTTCCCGCGCCTGGTTGATCAGCTCAAGTCCATCGATCTCAGGCATTTTCATGTCCACAAGCAAAAAACTGTAGCGCTCCGCCTCAAGGCGACGCAACGCCTCAGCTCCGCTGGAGGCAGATGCAGCACCAAAGCCGAGGGCGCGCAGAAGTTCCTCTGTGACTGTCATCACACTCGGGTCATCGTCGACCACCAGAATAGATTCTTTTCGATAATCGACGGGTATTTTTTCCATTTATGCCAAAACTACAATAGGTTAATCTTATTGCTTAATCCAGTACCTCACCCCATAGAGAATTGGGCGAACATCTCTTAACTGCAACATTAATAATACTTCCCAATACATTCATATCGCAATTGAAATTTGCAACTTTATTCGTCCCTGTTCGCCCTGTCATCTGATTCTCCCTCCTGCTCCGGCCTTCCACCAGAACCTGAACCGTTGAACCGACCAAAAGTCTATTCTTATTTAAACTAATCGCTTTTTGCAAGCTCTGGAGAGCATCCAGGCGACAAGCTTTTTCAGCTTCGGGAATTTTGGGGCCCATTTTCTCAGCGCGAGTCCCTGCCCTGTCTGAGTACTTGAAGGAATAAAGATTGTCAAACTCAATTCTCCGCACCAGGTCCATGGTGAACTCGAAGTCTCTTTCTGTTTCTCCCGGGAATCCAACCATGACGTCACTCGTGATTGCAATGTCGGGTCGTATGTTTCTCAACTTTTCTGTGAGCTCTATGTAATGCTCTCTCGTATAGCCTCTTCTCATGGCTTTCAAAATGCGATTGGAGCCTGCCTGAAACGGGAGGTGAACATGTGAGCAGAGCTTCTCCAGTTCTCCAAAGCATTGAATGAGCTCATCCGAAAGGTCCTTTGGGTGAGAGGTGGTAAAACGAATCCTTAGCAGGCCGTCGAGTGCATTGGCTCTCCTGAGCAATGAGGGGAATCCATCCCCATGGCCTCGGCCGTAGCGATATGAATTAACATTCTGGCCCAGAAGCGTCACCTCCTTCACGCCTTGGGCTACAAGGGCTGTGGTCTCGTTAAGGATCTCCTCAGGCGGCCGGCTGACCTCTCTTCCCCTCACGTGAGGGACGATGCAGTAAGTGCAGAAATTGTTGCAGCCCTCCATGATGGTAACAAAACTCTTCACCCTCCCTGCGAAATAGCCTGATCTGACCGCCGGAAAGGTCGACATCCGGTTGAGATCTGCGGCGAAAACTTTAGCACCCTGTTCCAGTCTTCTAAGTATTTCAGGGAGTTTACCTATTTCCTTGGTGCCGAGCACAAAGTCAAGTCCTGGAAACCGGTCGAGCAGGATGGATCCCCATTGCTGTGCGATGCAACCCATGATCCCAACGATCAGACTGGGATTTCTCTTCTTTAGGACAATCATGCGACCGAGCAGGCTATAAGCCTTTTGTTCAGGTTTGGCTCTTACGGCGCACGTATTGATGATGATGAGGTCTGCCTTCTTGGGATCCTCTGTGGCCAAGAAATCCCGGTGCTGCAAGAGCTGACCCACGTGATCTGAGTCGTACTCATTCATCTGGCAGCCCATTGTAGCAATGAAATAATGCCGTACCAAAAGAGCACCTCAACCAGCAAAGGGTTATTATGGTCCAAAAGTGTTTGCGTGGGGACATTCAAGGGAAGGTCATGGAGCCTTCTGGGAGACTTGGAACGGAAGAAAAGGCTCCATGACCTTCCCTCTATAGAGGCTTCGCTTCGATGATGTTTTCGCGAGGCCATGTAAGCAGTTTTGGACGCTACCAAACCGTTACAATTGAAGAATCAGTTTGATTTCTTCCCTTTTTATAAGATCTTCGACCAGTTCGTGAACCATATTCAAGCACCCAGGAGCGACCTGAATTTCGATCAAAGCTTTCCGAGGATCAAGGGTACGCACGACAGCCATGCCGTCATAGGACTCAAAGATGACCCGTAAGTAGGCAATCTCATTCCGGTCAACCTGAAACACCTGTTTAATCGATTCCACGTTCGTTCTTGTAAGTGGCTCCCCCCCACATCAACTTTTCTCTCAGGATCTCAAAATAGGAATGATCCGGGGACTTGATGAGCTTTATCTTTTTCTCCGATTTGTACACCATGACCACATCGTCGCTGAAAAATTCAAACCCGAGCTGGCCGTCAAAGGTAAGGCTCACTTTTTCTTCGCTTTCTTTTGTCAATCGAACGCTGATCACATGGGTGTCGGGGAGAATAATCGGCCTGTTCGTCAGAGTAAAGGGGCAGATCGGTGTAAGAATAAAACTTTCGATTGTGGGATACAGCACAGGGCCTCCTGCTGACAGATTGTAGGCGGTGGAACCTGTGGGCGTAGAAATGATCAGTCCATCGGCTCTGAAGGTGGTAAGGAACTCATCGTTGATAGAGACATCCAAGTCAATAATGCGCGCCAGTGGGCCCTTGTTGATAACCACATCGTTGAACACTATAAAGCGGCACACCTCTTCGCCTTCCCGTAACACCTTGGTTTCCAGCATGAGCCTGCTTTCCACTTCGAGCTGATTTTTGAGCATCAGCCCGACTGCAGGATAAATCCTTTTGATGGGGACTTCAGTCAGGAAGCCGAGGCCGCCCAAGTTTACACCCAGGATGGGCACCTCATACTTGGCCACCTCGCGGGCTGCGGCAAGAAGTGTTCCGTCTCCACCCAGGACAACCACAAAATCAACGCTGGCCGGCAAGATGGGCGCTTCCTCTGAACAGGTATTCCTCTGCGCCCTGGCCCTCATCTCCGCTGAAAACACGTTCACACCCTTGTCCCTAAGCCAGGCTTCAAGCTTCTGAGCTTCATTCCTGGCAGGAGCAAAATTGTACTTAAAAATGATACCGACAGACGTTTTTGCCATGGCCGTTTTCCTTAGCTTTTGGATGATCTGCGTCAGGACAGGATTACCCTCACTCAGATAGTTCCTGAAACGCTTCCACTCTTTCACCCTTGCTCCACGAACAGCGGGACGATGCTGAACCGGTTCACATCGACAAGCCCCAAGTCTGTGAGTTTTAATTCAGGAATCACAGGCAAAGCAAGAAAAGACAGGGCCATGAAGGGCTCAGGCATGGAACACCCCAACTGGGCTGCCGCATGATTGAGTTCTCTCAGCCGTGAAGCCAGGGTTCTCAGATCCTCTCTGGACATGAGCCCCGCTATTTCCAGAGGCGTCTTCGCCAGAACTTCGCTGCCCCCGGTGACCACCATTCCGCCGCCCATGGCCACCAGTTCCTCCACTGCAAGGCAAATATCCGTGTCATCGACGCCGACAGCGATGACATTATGGGAGTCATGGGCTACTGTGGAGGCGAGAGCCCCGCGCTTTAAGCGAAAACCTCTCACCAGGCCAAGGCCCATATGTCCACTGCCTCTATGCCTTTCCACGACAGTGAGCTTCAGGATATCCGCTCTTGTATCGCAAACGACCCGGCCATTCTCCACTCTGACTTTTTCAATCCTCGCCTTTGTCAGGATCTGCCCCGGAATGAGTTCGATAATCCTCGCCTCCGCGTCCTTCCCTGGAATTTGAAGCTTTTCCGGAGCCATGGGTTGGATCTTTAAAGGCCACGAGGGGATCGAAGGATGCGCTTTTGGAGGAGATTCAGCGAGCTCTCCCCGGTCCACCCGTAAACGACCGTCTTTATAGACCTTGTTGACAGCAAAGCCTTCCAGGTTGTCAAGGACCACCAGATCCGCCCGAAATCCCGGTCCTACAGCCCCTCTATCTTTGAGGCCAAAGTGCTCTGCAGGATTCAGAGTTACCAGCTGAACAGCTGTGACGGGATCCAACCCGAGAGCGACCGCTTTCTTCAGAGTGACATCCAGGTGCCCTCTTTCGAGAATATCCTTCGGATGGAGGTCGTCTGATACAAAACAGAAGCGTCTTGAGCTCGTTGGCTGTACGAGCGAAAGGAGATCCTCAAGGTTTTTGGCTGAGGTCCCTTCCCGAATCATCACCATCATGCCGCCCTTCATTTTCTCCAAACCCTCATTCCTGTAAGAGGTCTCATGGTCAGACGTAATGCCTGCTGACAAATAGGCCTGGAGATCATAGCCTGTTAAAGACGGGCTGTGACCGTCGATGATTCTGTCTTGGAATAAGGCGACCTTTGCCAGAACCTCACCGTCTCCCATGAGCACCCCAGGGTAATTCATAAGCTCTGCAAGTCCCAGGATCCTCTTTTCAGCTTTGAGAAGTTGGAGGTCGTTCGCCTTCAGTTGTGCGCCTGAGGTTTCAAACGGTGAAGCTGGCACACACGATGGAGCCATGAAGAAAATGTCCAGCGGCAACCCCTCGCTCTCCCTGAGCATGAAGCGAATCCCTTCTATGCCCATGACATTTGCTATCTCATGGGGGTCTGCGACAAGGGCTGTTGTGCCGTGAGGCAGGAGAGCGGATGCAAGGCTGGACGGGAGAAGCATGCTGCTTTCAATGTGGATATGGGCATCCATGAACCCCGGCACAACCCATTTTCCCTTGACATCCACCACTTCTTTGCCGTCGTACTCTGGTCCAAGTCCTGCGACATATCCCTGATGGACAGCGACATCACATTCCTCGACAGTGCCCGAAAACACGTTGACCACCCTGCCCTTTTTCAGGACCAGATCCGAGGGGATTTCCCTTCGTGCAGCACGGATCCTTTGCCTCAGCTTTTCAATCTCGTCCTCATTCATCATCGCATCAATTTCTCAATGACGAGCCATTCATCTTCCAGGTCGGAAGTGGTATCTACCCGGAGGTGAAGGATGTTCAGGTCCGGAAAAACCTTTTTCAGGTCACCGAGATCCACATTTTCAAATTTCTTTTTGTTGTTGAGATAAGCTTGCTCTGTGAGCGCATTGGACTCATAGTTTTCTTTGGTTCTTTCAGAAATCCTGCGTAGGGACACTTCTTGAGGACATTGCGTCTGCTGGATCACGAGGCGCTTCTTGTTTCTGGCTGCCACTTCGGCAGCCCTTCTCCGCAGGGACTGGGTGATAAAGGTGGCATCCAGGATAATGCTGTCCCCTTTGGCTGCCAGCTCATCCGCCAACCTGAACATCTCCTCATAGACCATTTTTCTCTTGTCCATGTTGGCTGCGACTTTTTCATCAAATATGTCTTCACCCTTCAGGACTTCAAGACGGATCATGTCGCTCCTCAGCACGATGTAACCTTTAAGTCTCGCGATCACTTCCGTCGTTTCTGTCTTGTAAGAGGCAGGCAATCCGCAGGCGATGAGTACTGTTGAAGGCCCCAGCTCCTGGGTTATGAATTCCTTAAAAGGCGCTCTCATGAAATAATCTCCTCTAAATCGGTTAAGATTCAACTCTCTGACCAGCACGCTCCTCTGTGCCTGCCCGGCTATGAATATCAGGGCCATGGGGGTCTCTTTCAAAATAGAGAAACGAAGAAGTCGCTGCCCGGTGATCAGCTTTAGGTGATGGGTGAGGCGGGCGGAGG
>JAHECH010000690.1 GCA_024641835.1 Deltaproteobacteria bacterium | reverse complement strand
CATTGACCATGGAGGCACCCGCCCGCAATGCTTCTCCGGCCACCTCCGCCTTGAGCGTATCGACACTTATGGGAATGCTGAGCTCTTTTCTGAGCCCCTCGACTACAGGGGTGATGCGATCCAGTTCTTCGTCCTTGGTTATCCTTTCAGAATAAGGCCGTGTGGACTCACCTCCCACGTCGATGATGTCAGCCCCATCTTGGGCCATAGCTAGACCCTGCTGAATGGCTTGGTCCCTATGGAAAAATCGACCCCCGTCCGAAAACGAGTCGGGGGTCACATTCAGGATGCCCATCACATGGGTCCTTGCTGCAAGGTTCAGGGAAAACTCTGACCACTCCAGTGAGAACGGCTGTTCCGAAATGCCTCTCAAGACGCTGCGGCCTCGGCTTCTACCTTCGCGGATTTGGCAGATCTGGCTATAATCGCGTCAATATCCTTAGCATCCAGGGTTTCCTTCTCCAGAAGGGTTTTGGCCATGAGGTGGAGCGTATCGATGTTGTCCCTGATCAGCTGAGAGGTTTTTCCGTACGCAACGGTGACAATTTTCAGAACTTCTTCATCTATCCTCTGAGCCGTCATTTCGCTGTAATCCCTGTGCTGGGAAATCTCCCTGCCAAGGAATATCTGTTCCTCTCTCTTGCCGAAAGTAAGAGGCCCCAAGCCCTCGCTCATCCCGAAGTCACAGACCATCTTCCTTGCAAGGATTGAGGCTCGTTCAATGTCGTTCCCCGCTCCCGTAGTCTGAATGCCGAGGACGATCTCTTCCGCAGCCCTGCCGCCCATGAAGATACAAATATTGTTCACCAGGTACTCTTTCGGATAGGTATGCTTCTCGTCGATGGGCAGTTGCTGCGTCAAGCCGAGAGCCCGGCCCCTGGGGATGATGGTGACTTTGTGAATGGGATCGGTATTGGGCAGGAGCCTGGCCACCAGCGTATGACCTGACTCATGGTAGGCAGTGGTTCTCTTCTCCTCATCGCTGATGATCATGCTCCTCCGCTCCGTGCCCATAAGGACTTTGTCCTTGGCATCCTCAAAATCGATCATTTCCACCTTTTCCTTGTTGCGCCTTGCTGCCATCAACGCAGCCTCATTCACCATGTTCTCCAGGTCGGCGCCGGTAAATCCGGGGGTTCCCCTGGCCAGGATATGGATATCCACATTGTCTCCAAGAACGGTCTTCTTGGCATGGACCTTCAGAATCCCCTCTCTCCCCTTGATGTCGGGAACAGGCACTACCACCTGCCTGTCAAATCGGCCCGGTCTCAACAGCGCCGGGTCAAGGACATCTGGCCTGTTCGTGGCTGAGATGAGGATCACGCCTTCGTTGGATTCAAACCCGTCCATCTCCACGAGCAGCTGGTTGAGGGTCTGCTCCCTCTCATCGTGGCCCCCTCCCAAGCCAGCCCCCCTGTGGCGGCCCACGGCGTCAATTTCATCGATGAAAATGATGCAAGGGGCATGCTTCTTTCCCTGCATAAACAGGTCTCTCACCCTGGACGCACCGACCCCGACAAACATTTCCACAAAATCCGATCCGCTGATGCTGAAGAATGGAACTCCCGCCTCGCCCGCGATCGCTCTGGCAAGAAGGGTCTTTCCCGTGCCAGGAGCGCCCACCAGGAGGACGCCTTTTGGAATTCTCCCGCCCAGTCTCGTGAACTTCTTGGGATCGCGCAAAAACTCAATGATTTCCTCCAGCTCTTCCTTGGCTTCGTCAATCCCGGCAACATCGTCAAAAGTCACCTTTTCATGGGAGTCTGTCATGAGCCTTGCCCGGCTCTTCCCAAAAGAGAGAGCCTTCCCTCCTCCCACTTGCATCTGGCGCATGAAAAAGATCCATACGCCGATCAGGAGCAGCATGGGAATCCAGGAGAGAAAAACCTGGAACCAGGATGAGTTCTCTTCCGGCTTGACAGATATTTTGACATTCTTGCTTCGCAGTAGCTTAATCAGCTCAGGGTCCTTTGGAGCATAGGTCTTGAAAGGGCCTTGCGAAGACGTTCCAATGATTTGATCTCCCTGGATAGTGACCTGGACTACGCCTTCATTGTCCACCATGTTTAGAAAATCGCTGTAGCTCACGGTTGAAACGCTTCTGTCGGGCTGCTTGAATATCTGGACCAGCATGATGATCATGAGAGAGATGACTAACCAGAGAGCAAGATTTTTATAAAAGGGACTCAAAGATAAGACCTCCTATGGGCTCTATTATTATCCGATATTATAGTTCTATTTCTACAAAATTCCATCCTTCAGCGCGGTGGCTCGCAAACTTTTTATATTTCCCATCCTTACTTGAGTGTCAAAGATGCATTTGACCAGGGCAAAGGAAGAGACAAAGCCACATCTGGGACTATTTTTTGGCTTGATATATTTCCTATCTTGGGATAATCGTCTCTCTCATATTTTATGTCAAGGGAGGGATTTATGAACAGATTGATCAGCATCGAGGGAGTTAAGAAGACGATCTTCGGAACCGGTGCACTGAGCCAGATCGCCGAAGAGTGCAAATCCCTGCATGCGTCCAAGGTGCTCGTCGTTATGGATCGAGAGCTATCCAAAACCGAAATCTGTTCGCGGGCCCTGGACATCCTGAAAAAAGGCCGCATCAAAGCGACCGTCTACCCTGAGATCACGCCGGAACCGAGCCCCTCCCTTGCGGACAATGGAGCAGCCCTTGCGAGGCAGGAGAAAGCGGCCTGCGTTATCGGCGTGGGAGGCGGCAGCACTTTGGACGTGGCCAAAGCGATCGCAGTCTTAACGAAAAATGAAGGAAAAGCCACTGATTATATCGGTCTCGGCCTTGTAAAGAGACCGGGACTGCCAACCATCATGATACCCACCACGGCGGGCACCGGCAGCGAGGTGACCTTCACGGCAGTCTTCACCATGAGAGAGACAAAGACCAAAGGTGGCATCAACAGCCCCTTCCTTTACCCTCACACCGCCATCGTTGACCCGGAGCTCACCATGGACCTCAGCCCGCAGGTTACGGCAAGATGTGGAAATTGTCGAGGGTGACACCTTTCAGCAGCAGGCACTTGCCCAGGCCGTTGCCGGCATTGACACAGCCTACT
>JAHECH010000066.1 GCA_024641835.1 Deltaproteobacteria bacterium | reverse complement strand
ACCCGACACGCAGTTTCACCTCATAGCCCGCATGGCATACGACGCTCCGGAAGGCGAGTCTTCCCACTTCGGTTATGGTGATACGGAGATCGGGATGAAATACCGCTTTGCGCATCAGACCGATACGCTGCCGGACATCGGGGTGTTCCCGCTCATCGAAATTCCCACAGGGGACCGTGAGAACGGCCTCGGCAACGGCGAAGCTCAGTATTTCTTGCCGCTCTGGTTTCAGAAGGACTTCGGTAAGTGGACCACTTATGGAGGTGGCGGCTATTGGATCAATCCCGGTCCAGGCAACAAGGACTACTGGTTCACCGGCGTTCTGCTACAGTACTCGTTTTCTGAGAACTTCTACCTGGGAGGGGAGATCTTCTACCAGACTCCCGATGCGGTGGATGGAGAGGAGAGCAGCGGCTTCAACGTTGGAGGTAGCCTTCCGTTGGTTGCCAATCTTCAGCTTCTTTTCTCGGCCGGTTCCGGATTGACAAATAGCTCGAGCAACGAATTCTCTTATTATATCGCCCTGTACCGCGCGTTCTGAGCATCCGGGAACGGGTGGAGGGCGTCGTCGTTGATAATCTGTGCAATGTCGCAGTTCCCAACAACAGTTCCCAACAAATCGAGGCGCTTTCAACAGTCTTAACCACCCTCGCTGCAAACTCTGGCTCAGGGACCTCCTGATTGAAGCAGATGATCACAGAAGCCGCACTCGGTTTCATACGAATGGCATTTATAGCATAACCGGCGGCTCATTGATTCGGTGCTTCCGAGGCTAAGGTTTCCAGAGAATTGTACATTTCTTCCAAGTTTCCTGTAATCCTGTCAAGATCGAACTTGTGCCAATCCAGTGTGGCGGAGTACAAAGAAGATCGGGCATTGCGTATAAGGCGCGCCTTCGCGGTTTCTTCTGCAGGATGATAAAGCTTCGTGTCCGCATCGAGAAGCGCCTTGCTCTCCCTCAGTAAAAGCAGCACTGCCTTCGCCTTTTGCGGGATGTACGGGAAGATTCCCATCCTCTCGTTATGGCACCGCTCGCATAGGGCGGCCACGTTGTCGGGCCTCAGCACGCTGGTAACCATCGAGCCGTGGCAGGTCACGCATTCAGGGCCCTTTCCTGTGGATTCCAGCATCTGGTAATGCACGCTCTGGGTAAATTTGTAGAACTGGGCGCCGTGGCATTTGCCGCACGTGGACGGAATGCTCTTGAAGTAGACCGTGCTTTGAGGGTTGCCGGAGGGAAGGACCCCCTGGTGGGCCTCCTTCTCCTCCGCTGCTTGCGGATTGCCGCTGTGACATTTGTCGCAGGTCACCCCGTTTCTCTGATGAATTGATCCCGTCCAACTGTGGGATTCTGCCCCTACAAAGCTGCTGCCCGGGAGCTGGAAGTGGCAGTGGACGCAGGAATTCTCGATTTGTTCGCCCTTGTCGGCATAGGCAGCCAGGGAAAGAATAAACAGGCCGCACAAGAGAAGGGCGCAGACAAGAGTGCGATCACGTTTTGACATGGATTCCTCTCTTTCTCCTGTAGCGCTCTAGGAGCGTGTAAGTAATGCCCCAGGCCACGAGTGGCGCAAGGATTACGTAGATTGTCATTTTCGCTGGCGTGACGTGAAGCAGGTCTATGTAACCGGCCGCGGCCGTCATGCAAAGGAAAACACCGGCCCCGGCGCCCAGGGACGTCATGAAGGGCCGATGAAGCGGATTTACTATGTAATGCTGCGGCTCTTTCCACTGGTCGAGAAACGGTATTAACGCAGCAGCGAGGGATAAGAAGCCAGGAAATATGACTCCGCCCATGGTTTCAGGCGTGATCTTTCCTCCCAGAACGGAAAAGGAGAGATCACCGGGTATCAATTTCAGGAAACCGTATACGGGGAGAAAATACCAGTCGGGCCGCATGACCGGGGTCCCCGGCGACGGTGGCCCGTACGTTTCTATTGGATTCAGGGGAATATAAGTCGCCATCAAAGAGACGAGGGACAGAAAGAACAGGTAAAACGACAGGCTGATGACACTTTGCTCAGGCCAGACCGGGATTCCGATAAGTCTCCGGCCTCCCTGTGCCTCTTTCCGGTTCTTGTTGGATCGCGGTTCCGTATGCTTCTGTTTTACCAGAACGAGCATGTGAAGGCTGATGAGGCCTGCGAGCGCCGCCGGTATGAGCATGACATGCATGAAGAAAAAGCGGGACACGGTCCCCTCCGAGGGGAACTCGCCGGCGAAGAGCAGTCGTGAGATCCAGTCCCCGACCCAGGGCACCGATTTCGCCACGTAAAAGGCTATTGAGGTGGCCGTCACCGAGAACTGGCTGAAGGGCAATAAATAGCCCGTAAACGCCGCAAGCAGCGACATTCCCAGCAGGCCGAGTCCGACCAGCCAGTTGATCTCCCGGGGCTTCCGATAGGCCGATGTGAAGTAGATGCGCATCAGATGGGCAAGCACCGCGGCGATCATGAGCATGGCCGACCAGTGATGGATGCGGCGTATGATCATGCCCAGGGGGAGGACGTCTATCTTCACCACGCTCGCATACGCAGATGGAACCATGGAGCCGAAGAGCGAAACCATTCTCGTTGAAGGCTCGTACAAAAGGCCGAGAAAAACGCCCGTTACTACAAGCGTGACAAAGGAATACAGCGCCAGTTCTCCAAGCAAAAAGGTGGGATGCGTCGGAAAAGTCTTGACCAGGAATCTCGCCTTGAATTTCTTAAGCTCCAGCCTCTCATCGAACCAGGTAAAGATGCTCATGGGTGTAACCTCTCCTCATGATACCTGCGGGCCTATGGGCCCGGTAAATTGGCTCGTAAAGACGAGTGTCCCCTCCTCCGCGACCTTGATGCCGATCTGCGCGAGCGGGAGCGGCGCAGGACCGCTCAAGACCTTAGCCCCTCGCGCCGGATCAAAGATGGTGTTATGACAGAAACACTCCGTAAACGATGCGGCGTGGGCCTGTTGATTCTCCACCCACGAAACAGTGCATCCGAGATGCGTACAGATGGCACTGTAAGCCACAAACCCCTGGTCCGTAAGATCAAGGTGGGTGGGCGGCCCGAATTGCGTTTCCTTTAATCTGATCACCTGGACGAGATTTGCGGGATTCGATGATTTGCCTGCCGGGAAGGCGAGCACGGCGTCTCCGACATTGAAGGAAGAGGCCCGCAACGGGGTTCCCATGTTCCCGCCTTTCGCGTACACGAGCCTGTCGCCCGGTTGAATGGTAGTCACGTAGCCGGCTTTCTTTTCGGGCACCAACACCTTGAGCAGGGCGAAGAGAGAGCCCAGGGCGCCTGCTCCGGACGCGATGAGCATGCCCAGAGTGAACCTTCTCCGGGTTATGCCGGTCTTCTCTCCTTTAGTTCCCTCCATGGCGTCTACCATAGCAGTTCCTCCTCGCGGTCTTCGCACACCTCCCTGAATGCGATAAAGTATCTCGCATAGAGAAGAACTTCGATGCCTGCGATCAAGAACTCAAAAGCCAGCAGGGAACCCAACAGATAATTATTCCCCCTGCCCGATATCAAGAGGTACGCAAAGACAGCGCCCATGCCGAGAAGCATGAGGGCAAGGACTGTGATCACTACCATGGCGGCTGCGGAATAGGAAGGCCTCTTTTCGCGTATGACCTCGGCGCTCATGTTATCTCCTTTTTTCCAGTACCACGTAGACAAGAAGGCCGATGACGAACATGACGAACACCCCGGCGAAGGCCAGAAGCCCTATCTGGTAAGAATCCAGTTCTTCGGGGAACTCGGGGGCCAGCCGCGGTTTGGCTCCCTTCGCTTTCTCCTCGGCGAGCCCTATCCTTATGGTTGAAAGCTCGTTGATTGTCGCTTCACTCACATTCATAGGGTCTATGCGGTTGAACCCGGTCGTGTCCTTGTGGCAGGGCTCACAGGACTTGGGGACCGCCGGCATGATGTTGTTGTGGGCGTTGTGGCAGGCAACGCACGAGGGCCCTCCCTTGCCGTCAAGATAGGCCATGCCCATGATGCTGCTTGCGTATCTGTCCACGGAATTACCGTGGCACCGCGCACACATGGCGAACATCGCCTTGCCTGAAGGCTTTCCGATGAAACCGTGTGATTTCGACATGGCGCGGGAGCGTCTATCCTCGAACTCCTGCGGGGAGAGATTCTTTATATTCCCCACATCAACGGCTGCATTTCCCCCATGGCAGGAATCGCAGGTTGTTCCCACCTGTCGGTGGACCGAAGCGTCCCATTCTGCGATGGGACGCGCCAGTTGGCCGCCGAGAAAGCCGTGGCAGGTTACGCAAGCCCCTGGACCCTGTTCCGCGCGAGCGCCCGTCCCGCCCAGAAGGAACATCAATGCCCAACACAGCGCAAATACACGGCTTCTTTTGCTCATGATTTCTGCCTCGCATGGTCTTTCCGACGGTATGTAACAAGAACTTCACCCATGGAGATAGCTCAGAACATAAGTCATACGAGAAAATAGAGGGTGTTGTTGAGGCCTGCGTAGGAAGCCTGAAGCATGGCGGCTACGGGCGGAGCATAGGGTTCCGAAGGGCCTCTCACGCCCAAAGTGTAACCATTCAGCTTGAAGTTCTGTCCAATCAAATCATCTTTTCTCCATGCGCGCTCATTTCGTTTTCTTGAAGGTACGCGACATGTAATCGGTAACCGCCTTGATTTCATCATCATTCATCTCAAAGGCAGGCATGGGAGGGCGGCCCTTGCGAATTGTATCCACAATGTTTTTGTTTACATCTCCCTGCCAGAAGTTGGGATCGGTAAAATCGGTCGGGCGGGGTTTGAAGGCCGCGGAAGCCGGGCCCTTTCCGTCCCCCTTTATTCCGTGGCATATCTGGCACTTATCCTCATAAATGGTCTTTCCGCGGCTGTACTCATCCGCGAAGACACCCCTGACCCATGGAGACAAGATTCCAAGGGTTAGGGAGACCACCAAACATAGAAAGACATTTTTCATAAAAGGCCCTCCTTTTCCTCACAGTTGGCTTTGGCAGGAAATATGAAAAGAAAAATGTAAAAAATCTTACCATTCCTTTGCCGGTATACAATCAAGTGCAGACTGTATTTTACGTGGCAAAATCATGTATGAAGAGATTCCCGACTTCTTCTGGGCATAACCCATCTCCGCCGTGGCTAAGCCCGGTAAAACCATTGGGGCTCGCACGGGCGCGATAGCCACCGTGCCCATAGATGCCTGGTCGGTGCTATCCTTTTCCTGCATTACTTCACTCTGCCCGAAAAGGTGTATCACCATGCCGTATATCGCTCCCTGTTCTACCTGCCTCTTATTCTGTCGGGTCTTTGGTTCGGATTGAAAGGAGCCCTCTCTGTTTGCGGAACGGTTCTCATCCTCTTTTCCCCCTATCCTCCTCATTCACTGGTAAAAGTCCTCGGTAGGGGATTTTGACATGATTTTAGAGGACTGCGGAAAGACTTGCCTGCATAGGCAGAGCGGTATCCGAAGTGGCCCATGACATGAAAACACATTTCTCTGGGAAGTTAGCCGGTAATATTTAACAGCTCACCGTGGACCGACGCCGGGCCACGGGGCAACCGCATAATCGCAGAGGCCTTTGCGTTTCCCTATATTGTTGACCCGTAGCCTTTCCCACGAAGCAGGAGCATGCGGATCGGGTGGCTGTCAAGGAGCACCGTTGTGGCAATCGTTGCAGAGCATGCCTTCAGGAATCTCCCCCCCGGGGTGATCGAATTTCAAGCCGCTCAAGCTCACAGCAGTTTTTTCGGGCTCTGGGCCCTGAGCAATGATCGTGTGGCAGGCGTCGCAGTCATGGGTAATGGTATCACCCGTTTTACTGACATGGCGCCCATCGTGGCAGCGAAAACAGCCGGGAAAGATACGATGCCCGATATTGTCTGGACGCGCTTGCCAGGTTGTCTTCATCTCCGGAAAGAAATTGCTGCGCAAGATGTTCTGGGTTTCCGAGATCGCTTGTTCAATCTTCTGGCGGTCTTTGTAATCGGCATATTCCTTGCCGAGCTTTTCGGCAACCTGCTGAAGCGCTTGGGTCTGTGAAGATGAAGAGGCACTTTCAACCAGCGCCCGGCTGGCGTTGACTTTGATGGAAGGAATGGAAGGGTCAATGCGGTTCAGCCAGAGGGCTAGGTCCAAAGCCTGATCGGGAGAATGGAAAATATGAGTGGGGCGATTGTGACAGTCGATGCAGTCCAGAACCCGTACGGCCCTATTCTTCTGATTGGCAGGCAGCGGGTTGTCCTTTGATTCATAAACAGTCACCCGGCCTGTCTCGCGGTTGCTCACGCGAACCCATGGAATGCTCTGCCGAGTCTCGTCTGCGGGAATATATTCGAGGCGGTTGGCGACGATCATATGCCAGTGAATGCCTCCTACCGGTCCATGGGTCGGATTGGCGCCACCCACCTTAACCAACAAGCGTATGGTCCAGCGGGGGTTTTCCTTGGCTGACAGGAAATGTGTATATGTACGTTCGAGGGCGCCGTAAAACTTCTCCGGCCAGTGGCATTCTTCGCATGTTTCCCTTGCGGGCCTGAGGTTTTTGACGGGGACTGGAATGGGACGTGGATAAGAATTGGTAAGCACTGCATACACCTGGTAGAGACCGGAGATTTTGGAGCGCACGAACCATGATGCGCCGGGACCGATATGACACGCTGTGCACCGCACTCTCGCATGGGGCGAATTCTGGTATGTAGTATACTCCGGCTTCATGACTGTGTGACACAGGGCCCCGCAGAACCGAACAGACTCCGTGACCTCATAGCCACGGAAACTCCCAAACGCCGTAATCAGCACAAAAACAAAGCCGGCGCCTACGGCCAGATTGAGGATTCGTCTGTGCCGCGGATTGTTCAGGTCGATACGCGGAAGCGAAGAGGGGCCGGCCATCCTTCTTTTCCTACGCCGATCCTGCCACAGCCCCAGCCCCATGAGCATGAGGCCGGCCCAGATGAACCCAGGGAGGATCAAATACGTCAGGAGCCCTATATAGGGGCGTCTGAATCCCTTTAGGAAATCAAAGGCGATCAGGCATAGGACGGCAAACAAACTCCCCATCGCCAGGGCAGCGCCCGCTATGCCCATCCAATTTCGAATCAGGGTGAATCTGGAATGCTGGTTCCCGTGCTCGTTCATGCGGCCCTCGTCCTCTTCCCGGGACACCGGTCATTTCTTCGAAACAGAGCGGAGATACTCGATCACAGCCTGCACTTCTTCGTCGGTGAACTTATAAGCCGGCATGAGCACTTGAGGGCTGATGGCCTTTTTGGGGTCGGTAACAGCTTCTTTTAGGAAAGCATCAGTCTTTCCCTGGGCAAGCTCTTCCATGGGCTTGCCTTTGCCGCCCTCTTTGTGGCATATAGCGCAATGCTTGCCTTCCACCAAGGATTTTCCCTTTTTCACCTGTTCGCCCTGGGCTTCTGCCGACACTGCGATTCCCAGTATCAGCAAACAAAAGAGCCATGTTTTCGATTTCATTCTGTCCTCCTGTTCATGATCGGGGAAAGCACCTATCAGATGGCCTTCCTAAGAATAAGCAATCGAAATTCTCGGTCTGGACGCTAGAATCAGAGATGCTGCAGAAAGCTTTGGCTCTCCGTCTCTAAATTTCAATAGGTTTGACTTTGGCAGACATTTGTAGCGCCTCCCGTAGGCCGCAACCGCAGGGAAGCAAAGGTTGGGGATCTTAAGATAGGCCCACTTCATGGCCGCTCCCCGTCTCAACCGGTCATGCTGGCTACCATTTATATTCGAGCGATACCATCACCATATGCACGTTATAGTTCGGGTTGTCATAAGCCATAAAGATCGCAGATGTGGCGCTAGCCACGACCGAAGCAGTCGGATCAAGCGGGTCGTTCGCCCAGTTGGTGACCGCATTGTACTCCCAGGCGTAGTGGAGCTTGGCTTTGAGCTGGCCCTTCCAGCCGAGTTGTGCGACGGCCGCCTTGTCGAACGTGTAGGCCGCGGTCGCATCAAAGCGCTGGAACCAAGTCGTTACATCTGGAAACGGGCCGCCGCTCGGCACCCCATTGGAAATGTTCAGACTCTGGTGGTCGAGGCCGTGCGACAACGTATAGCGCATGTCGAAGTCAAGTTTGTTCGGGATCGCCGCATAGCGCGCCAAGGCAGTGAACGTATCCACGGTGGTGCGGTCGTCCGTTTGGACGCTGCCATTAGTTGACGGCAGGGCCGAATTACTGGTCGAGTTAACACCATCCAGTATCTGTCTGTAATCCTCCCGGAGGTAGCCAACCGTAATCGATGCGTCCGGACTGATCATACAGGTAACATCGACGCCGGCATTCCACATACTGCTTTTTTCCAAGCCCATTTGGATGGCCGGGTCGACTTGGTAAAGATCGTCCTGATATTTGAAGGTCGGGGTGACGATGAGGCGGGGCAGAACAACGACATCGACAGCGACATTGGCTATCCAGCGGTCGCGATTATTGATCATCAACTGCCTATAGGCCGTCGAATACTTCCATGAGTTGGTCGCCGGCGTGCCGGGGAATTGAGCGAGTCCCACGGATGCCAAGTAATCGTAATTATCGTAGCGCCTTTCCGAATAGTAGCCACTCGAGCGGACGCTGAACCAGTTCGTCGGTTTCCAGTCGGCGAATACTTTGCCCGAATTCTCATTGGTGACGTTGGCGTCGGCGCGCGTCCAGTTATAGCGCTCGAAGCCGTAAGCGGCACCCAGATTCCATGCGCGCGACGGTCGCCAATTCAATTCGTCGCCAGCGTTCTGCTTGGTGTAGCCCATCGACAGGCTGGAGATCGCCGTTTCAGTTGAGGTGTTTCGGTCGTAGCTTGTCCAACTCGCAAGCACCAGCTCCGGCGTGTCGTCTTTATAGTCGTAGTAACGATACGTCAGTTTATTATGCAGTTTGGGCGTGATCTGCGTGGTCAGCGCGTTGTCGCTCAAGGACGTGTTGATGGCGCCGTTGAGACTGGTGGACCCCCCTGGAAGGATGTTGAGTGCGGGAGAGGCGTTCGGATTGTTCGTCATTGGGATAAACGCGTCATTCTGGCGCATCATCGTGTAGCTGAGCTTCCCGACATAGCGGCTCTGCCACGGCAGATCGGCGCCCAGCGTTCCGCTGAAAGCATTGGCATTGTTGCTTGGCCAGGTCGAAATTCGAGCGAAAGGAGTCTGCGAAGGCGACGCACAGACGCCCGCGCTCGTGCAGTATGGGTTTTGTACCAGGTAGAAGTTGAAGGCGTCGGAATATTGCGAGCCATTATAGGCCAGTTTCAAATTGAACCTTTTCCCCCACGGGGACGTGCCGGCATATTCGCCGTTCAGGCCATAATTCTGCGTGGTATCGTCGACCGGCCTCGGCACTTGGACCGGGTTAAAGCCGCTTGAGCTGCTATTAAAGCCGACGATGCCTTCAACCTGGGTGCCGTACCGCTGCATATGAGAGTAATCCGCCTTGATGTCCCAGTCATCCGTCGGCGTCCAGCGATATTGAACCGACCCCGTATCGCGTTTGATGCCAAGGTCCGTCTGGTTGAGGTAAGGAACGATAATTGTGTTATTTTTGACGCCCGAGTCTAAAAGAGCCGTCGGCAAGGTCAGAGTCCTGCTGCCGAGCCCTTGATAGGGGGTTAGCGCGCTGGTGCTGTAAAGGTGAGGCGTCTGGTCCCAGCCGAGGCTGAAATAGTGTTCGCCCGCCTTCGAGGCGTCGAGATAGTAGTCCTGATCATTGTAGCCGATGTTCTCGCCGCCGAAGTCGATCTGATAGAGGCCGTCCCTGGTTCCAGTGGCCAGCCAGACGTTCCCGAACGCGCCCGGTCCGATGTCGCTATATTCATAATACTTGGCCAGGCTGTGCTGGCCGAGATAGGCCGAGCCGTTGCGCTCCGGATCGTTGAGGAAGAAACGCCCGCCTGCCTCGACGTCGCCCCGGAACCACCAGTTAGCCGAGGGCTCGCTTGCCGCCGGGGCCTTCACCGACTGGTCTTGCGCCTGAGCCTGCATGCCGGGCACCGCCCAAGCCACACTGCTCAGCAACGCACCGATCATACACGTCCGTACTAACCTAAACTGGTGCTTCATTGGCCCAACCCCCAACCAAAACCTTTCAGCACACCTTGTTTTCAATTTACGACCTGAGCGTTCTGCTTACCTCTGCAGTGCGCCGCCCGCCGGGCTGTTGCTGCCGTGAATTGCCGTGTGGCAATTCTGACAGGCCCGGCCCATCGAAAACCGCTGGTTGATGCCCGAATTCTGACCGTGGCCGAAACCGTGGCACTCGAAGCACAGCCGCGGGCGCGA
Organism: Deltaproteobacteria bacterium; assembly: GCA_024641835.1. Lineage (GTDB taxonomy): Bacteria > Desulfobacterota > DSM-4660 > Desulfatiglandales > HGW-15 > JAHECH01. The sequence goes on along the minus strand of JAHECH010000066.1, from coordinate 1,257 downwards.
CAGCTTCAGCGAATATTCGTTGATCGTGCCGTGCGGATCGTGGCAGTTCAGGCAGTTCTCACGCACCGGCTCGTGTTCGAACAGGAACGGCCCGCGCTTCTCGGCGTGACACTTGTAGCAAGTGTCATTGATCGAATCTTCGCGCAGCAGCGCTTCGGTAAAGCTGCCGTGCGGATTGTGGCAGTCCGTACACACCACCTTGCCTTCGCGCAGCGGCATATGCGATGAGCGGAACATCTGCGCGCGCCGGTCCTCGTGGCACTGGAAGCAAGTATCCGGCTCGAACGCAGTCTTCAACTGATTCTTGCGCGACACCTCTTTCATGATGGTGTGGCAGTTCGTGCACATCAGGCCACGCGTTTCGTGCGTGCTGCCGTGCCAATTGGTGCGGTCGCCGCGCTCATGGCAACCGAGACATATAGCGTTGTTCTCTTCCGCCGTGCGCGACAGATCGTTCGGCCTGAACGAGATGATGCCGCCGACGCCGCGGCCGCCGCCGGCCTCCACATGCGCCGATCCCGGACCGTGGCACTTCTCGCAGTCCAACTTGCCTTTTTGAGTCTTGCCGATGCGGCCCATCAGCGTTTTTTCGAAATCTGCAGTCTGGCTCGCATGACAGGCCAAGCAGATCTCCGCGCCGACGTAGTTGGCTTGAACCGGCGCGCTCGGTTGTTTGCCTCCAGCCACCGGGCCCTTCTTCGGTGCCGGAGCCGGGTGCGAAGCGGCACCCCCCTGACGCAAAAAGTCTATCAAGCTGTCCGCCTCGGCCAATTTCGGCTCGTCCTTGGTCGATGCGGGTTGGCCAGCGCCCATGCGCAGCGCAAAGGCACGCAGTTCCGAATAGGCGTGGTCATCAAGCTTGCTTTCGGCTGTCTTGGCGCTGGCCGGCTTAGCCGCTTCGGCCCCGATCTGCTGCGCAAAGCTGCTCAGTGCCGAAAATGCCGAATCGCCGGCGTGTTGCTGAGGTTGGCTGGGCTGTTCGGAACTGGCCGCGGCAGACCAGGCGGGCAGCGTCGACTCGATGCCCGCGACAGTAAAAGCGCCTTCGGACTTTACCGATTGAGAAAAACCAACTGCAGCCCAGCAGATGAATGCTGATGCCGCAGCCAACGCGAGTTTTCGAATAAATCTAAACCTGGTTCTGTCCGGAGCGCTCGTCGATGACGTGTCTTTGCGACCATGTTCGACTACAAAACTACTGCCGTTTTTCATGCCGTTTTTCACTGGACATCCCCCGCCGCTTAACAATTCTGCCCT
>JAHECH010000689.1 GCA_024641835.1 Deltaproteobacteria bacterium | reverse complement strand
TGCATCTTCGATTATCATGTCGCCTGCGGAGGCTGGAACCGAAGGGCCCATCGTTCCACCAGAGAAGACTCCTGACGGAAGGCCAGGCGTACACATTCAGATCTACCATAGGACCCGAACGGAGCTCAAGATGCAAATGATCACTAGAATTGGCCAGTGCGTACTGACCTGCCCTACCACAGCCGCCTTTGACGGAATGCCTGATGCGAAACGACGTCTGAAGGTCGGAGGAGCCGTTCGAATGTTCGGCGACGGCTACGAGAAGAAGGACACTCTCGGTGATCGCAAGGTCTGGCGGATTCCAGTCATGGAAGGAGAGTTTGTGATTCAGCGAAATGGATTTGGAGTTCGGAAGTGCGTCGCGGGGGGGAACTTCATCATAATGGCAGACAGCCAGAAGGCAGGTTTGAAAGCGGCGGAAGATGCCGTTCAAGCCATGCATAAGCTAGAGGGAGTCGTTCTGACGTTCCCAGGGGGCATATGCAGATCGGGCTCAAAGCTCGGGTCGCTAAAGTATAAACTGCCAGCGTCAACTAACCTAGCTTTCTGTCCAACTCTTCGAGAGACAGTTAGCGGGTCTCTTCTGCCCGAAGGGGTAAAGAGCGTCTATGAGCTCGTCTTTAACGGCCTCACGTTCAACATCGTCAAACAGGCAACGGCTGATGGTATACGAGCCGCGACGGCAGTCCTAGGCGTGAAGAAGATCACAGCCGTAAACTTCGGGGGGAAGCTCGGGCCTTACCAGATCAAACTGAAAGAAGCCCTCGCGATGGCATAGCTCTCCCTAAGCAAATCAGACGATCCGAAATCATTCACGGACAGGCAGGGTCCGGCGTTACCATTCTTATGAAGTCGGACGCGCGGGCCTCGGGCGATCCAACAAGAATTCTACTGTATTTCAATCGCCGCGATGCGTCGAAGACCTCCTCGAGTTTCCCTCTGACAAATATCACATCGCCCTCGCTTGCTATGTCCCCATACAGCCCCTCGTAGGTCACCACTCTCTCGATATTGCCAAATTGGTGTCTGCTTTCAAACTGCACGTCAGTCACGAAGTACGTCCCGGGGAGGAAGGATGAGTCTGCTGCGTCCACAACTCTGGCTCTAATCTCGACGACACCTACCGGCTCGTAGAATTCTTCGCCAAACTGTTCGGTCACTTCCTGCTCGGTCTTGATCGGGTGGATCGAGAATGGGGTATTCCTGAAGACCGCCTTATTCCACATCCGCGAGTAGAGGTTCCGAGCTTCTTTGAGGTTTAGCGGGTGCACTGATGACTGTTCCTTGCACCACGTCGAGAGCAAGTTCCCAGAGAATCTTCGGATCTGGCTGTTTCTTTTCTTGTACAGAGAAAGCAATAATTCCCTAATTCTGCGACTCTCTTGGCGGCCGTAAACGGTCAGGTCAATGTCGCTGAAGCTTGTGTGGACATTGATGAGAATAGATCCAGTTACGCCCAGTCGCTCTGTAGGGACGCCACTGCGTTCGGAAAGGAATGAGGCGAGCCGAATGGCTTTCTTTTCGAGGCTGTCTAGGTGTTTTGCGTGTTGCATCCCCTCAAGTCGCTCTTCGGGCCGATAATGTTCTGCAATTCTTTCGTGAGGTACGGATGAGAAGGAAATTTTGAGCGGCTCGAAACTGTAGACATACTGCGGGTACCGTTTGCGGAGAAAGCCCACTGTCTCCATTATGTTTGCAGCTGAGTAGTATCTTACCGACCTTGCGTACCTTTTCCCGACTCTACCCCATTTTCCGCGAGGATTAGGCAGGTACTTGACATAGGCCAACACGCGATCCTTCGGATGGACATTACCGATCACCGTGAAGAACAGGTTATCGAGTGTCCGTAGGTAATCGCGGTCTCGAAAACCTCTATTCACGTTTTCCAACAACCACTAGGCAGTCCAAGGGATTTTCACCGATAACAAGCCTATATGTCACCCTGCGCTCGTCCGCTATCTTCTCTAGTGTTCCCTTTGCAAGTACCTTTTCTCCTATGTGTGCTTGTTCGCAGAATCTGCCTCTGAATGACACTATTTCTGCAGGGGCGGGATGTTTTCCTGTTACGCTGGCATCTACTACGTGATAGATGCAAGGTGTGAAGATCGATTCGCAATCCTCGCTGATAGTGGCGCGCACAGTTGCTCGACCGACCTGAGAATACTTCCTATCTCCATAGTCTTCAGGCCACTCATTCCACTCCTTCACGCAACGTATGAAGTAGTCAGTTCCCCTGAACTTTCCCTGCAAGACTTTCAGCCGCTCGTGTTTCGCAAATGTTTCGAAGGGCACTGCTGCTCCCAGTCCCCTCTGCGCGTAGAGCTTTCGCAGATCGCTTCTTGTATATGGGCGGAATCCCTGTGAGCACGTTTCGAGGAGTATTCGCAGTTTGGAATGGCATTTCCTGCTGGCATTCGAGCCATACAGGAGCAGGTCTATGTCGGATTTGGCGGTATGCAAGCCAACAAGAATCGATCCCGACAGGCCGATTTTGGAAGCAGGAATTCTTGCTTCCTTCGCCAGAGTCTCTGCTAAGTCAACAGCCAGTTGCTCCTGTTCGTTCAGTATGGTCGCGCTGCGCAACTGCGCAAATCTCTCGGTTGGAAGATGGTGCTCTTTGACCTTGTCGACGGGGACAGCCTGCACTTCTCGATCAAAGAAAGGGTCCCTCCAAAGGTAGTCGGGCCATCGTTTTGCGAGCAGTTTGGCGCGGTCAAACAGCGAGTAGACTTTTCGATACTTGATGCCTGCTCTTTCTCTTCGGCCTCGTCCATCTGGGACGTATCTCAAATAGGCTACTACGCGGTTAGGAGGATGAACTAGTCCCTTCACATCAAAGATCAATTCGTCCCAGGTCTCGATGAAGTCTCCCTCTCGAGCTCTGACTTTCATCTTCGCGTCGACCACTTTATCGTCAGCTCTTCTGGCCTCTCGGAGAAACCGCTGCGCGAGGAGGGCTCTGCATGGGCTACCTGCGAGCTTTCGATAACACAAATTCAGCTATTTGATCGGCTATGTCAACTTTTGTAGTGCTCTGAAGACCTTTCCATCCAGGTTGGGAATTGACCTCGTTCACGAGAAGACCTGCGTCGCC
>JAHECH010000688.1 GCA_024641835.1 Deltaproteobacteria bacterium | reverse complement strand
GGTATTCGTTCACCCAAGTCCTCGCTTTTTCCGGGAGTTCAGGAGCCAATTCCCGGGCCGCAAGCATGACCTGGTGATAACCGTCCTCCGTGCGGTAGCGATCAACATCCACATCGTAGAATTGATAGTAGAGTCGCATTTCCTGTGTCTGGCGATACGTTTCCAGGATGGGCCTCCAGTCCCAAAGACGGATATTGTCGATGGTTTCCTGGTTTCTTGAGATATCTTCAGGCTTGAGATCCATGAGCGCCGGGTAGGTCTTCTCCTCGATCTTGTCGAGATTAAACGCCCTCCGCGTAAGCTGGATGTTGGACTTAAGGTACGGTGTTTCAAGCTTGAGCTCGCTTGGCGCCACCTGGTACTTTTGGAACAGGGGGGGCAACACGCTGATGAGCAAAAAATACAGTGCAAAATAGACGCCCAACCCGCCGAGGAAAATCCTGAAACGCCGCATCAGCAGGCCTATGACGATGAGGAGACCCAGAGCGAGAGATGAAAGAATCATGATCCACAGAGCAAACAGGGTGACATGGTCGTCCGTATATCCCATGCCGTAGACGACGCCACGGGAGGAGTAGAGCAGTTCATAACGGTCCAGGTAAAAGCCCCACCCTAAGCTTAAAACAAAGAGGAGCAAGAGGATAGACAAGTGCACTACAGTCGCCCACTCACCTATCACAAACGGCTTTTCTCTCCATTGGAAGGCACCGAAGTACAAGTAGACCCCGATCGTGACGAGCAAAGTCAAAAAACACAAAGCCGTGATACCGTTTTGGATGAGCTGATAAAAGGGGAGGCGAAACAAGTAGTACCCGATATCCAGGTGAAAGATCGGGTCTATCGCACCAAAAGAGTCCCCCCATCGAAAGCGAAGATAGGTATCCCACTGGGGATAGTAGGTGAGCGCAAAGACAGCGGCTGGCACCGCCGCAATGAACACCGACATGGACCTTGAAAGTCCCCTGGGAATCCATATACCAGGAGTCGCTTTCATAACGGCCGGCCTGGTTCTTGCCGCAAATCGAAGATTGACCCAAAGGTATATGAAAACCCAACCGAAGGCGATGCCAAACAGAGTCCATTTGATGGAAAGGATCTCCCAGAAAATCTTTGCATAGCCCATTTGTCCCATCCAAAGCCACTTTTCGATCAGCCCTGTGGTTTTGGACAATAGAGCCAAGAATACGATGGCGCTTACCAGGACCGGCCACAAAAAAAATGTCGTTCGTTTTCTCATTTCAGATCACTTTTTAAGGTTTTCGGAGTTTTGCTCGGGAGGTCCTTTCATATCGCGTGTTCACCGGGTCCCTCCCTTTCCTTTTAGAAAAGCATCGCGGGTAAGAGGAGGGAGTAGGGTGAGCAACATTCTTCATAGAAAGAATAGGGTATAAGGTTCCTAGGAGGCCTTTTTCCTTAATATCTTCTTGAGCTCCAAAAATGAACCTATGACAAAATCAGCCTTCGATTGCCCGCTGTCGGTGAAACCGGTATATTGAATCGTTTTGAAACCTCGCCTGTGCGCGGGATCGATATCGGTCCTCGCTCTGTCTCCGATCATCACGGCTTCGCCGGTCTGGATACCTTGATCTTCCAGATCACGCGCAATGAGTTCATAGATCGTCCCCTCCACTTTCGTTAACCCTATGTATCTTGAATCGACACAGCTGTTCGAGTAATTTATCTTACCTATCGGCGTAATCAGCCCCTTGAAGTATTTCAGAATTCCATGCTTTGTTAGGAAACGCGTAATGGGATCCGATCCCAGTGGCGCCAGGCTTTTCTTCATCTCGGAAACCACGTAGACCTCAATGTCTTCTAATTGGAGAAAGGACAGGGCCTCCTCCAACCCCTCTCCTGTAGTCTTTAGTTCGAGTTCCTTTCGTTCGAAGAGTTCAATCGCATCCGATTCGTTGTCCAATACATATCCATAGATGTCATCTCTATGGCCCTCATGAAGCACGGGATAGCCCCCATATTTTTCTTTTAGAACCCTGTATTTCTTTATTTTCTCAGGAATGAGTTCAGGTTTTCCCAATTCCTTATATATATCCCCAAAGAGAATGACGTTCCTGACATCATCTCCATTCATGATGCACTCGCCGTAATCAAGCCCGCACCATTTGACTTCTAAAACCATAAAAGAGTCCCGATTATCAAAACGTTCTCTCTCTTCTGGAGAATTCTCCTACTTGTTTCGCTCTGAAAGTCCTATATTGACGAGAGAGGCAAATCCAGATATTTCTGGGGCAAGAAAATGCCACTATCTGACGATGTGGTCAACGGGAAAGACATGAAAAAAAATCCAAGCTCATAGCTGAGCAGGGAGCGGCGCTCCCGCTTTCTCGATCAATCAAACAGGCAGGAATGAATATGCGCCTCTTGCTGGTGGAAGATGATTCTAAGATTGCCTCGTTTATCCTCAAAGGCATGAAAGCCGCGGGGTATGCTATAGACCATGCTCCAGATGGAGAAGAAGGCCTCTATATGGCCGTTACTGAGCCGTACGATGCGGCGATTATTGATATTATGCTCCCGAAGTTGGATGGCCTATCTTTGATACAAAGAATGCGCAGGGAGAAGGTCAACATACCTGTCATCATTCTGAGCGCCAAAGGTTCGGTCGATGACCGCGTGAAGGGTCTTCAAATCGGCGGCGATGATTATCTCACCAAACCCTTTGCTTTCTCCGAGCTTCTTGCCCGTGTGCAGGCGCTCATTCGGAGGGGTGGTGGCGTCTCTGAACCGACGCGCCTTACCGTCGGCGAGTTGACCATGAACCTCCTCACTCGGGAAGTGATGAGAGGCGATCGGAAGATTGACCTGCAGCGCCTGGAATTTTCTCTCCTCGAGTACCTCATGCGTAATGCGGGAAGGGTCGTTTCGAAAACAATGATCATGGAGCATGTTTGGGACTACAGTTTCGATCCCCAGACAAATGTGGTGGAAGCACGGATTTGTAGGCTCAGGGATAAAATCGACAGGGGATTTGAGAAGAAGCTGATTCACACTGTCCGGGGAGTCGGATATGTCCTTAAGGAGACTTCATAGCTACCGGTATACCCTCGCCTTTCGCCTCACCCTTTGGTACGCTGGCGTCTTTGC
>JAHECH010000065.1 GCA_024641835.1 Deltaproteobacteria bacterium | reverse complement strand
CGATAGGCCAAGTCGCGCAAGTGGAAGGTTTGAACAGAGATGCTGTCATCTTGTGCTGGTTGCATTTCGGGCGATGGGGACATCCTGATATATTGACATTCTTATTTCGTTCAACGATTTGCTCTTCTCTCCTATTAAATCTAATCGCAGTCGTAGTTAGAATTTCAATATTTCATGTAGGTCCCCACCTCGCAAGCGCATCACATATTCCATAGTTTAGAAAATAAAGCTCATTTCGGTTTACGTGTAAATGGGATTCCTCGCTTGGACACTGCCGAACCTAAAGCGCACCGCCGCGGTATTATGCGCGTGCGGTGGAGCGCAACGTTGGGGTACATATTATCATAATTCTGATCCCGATCCTTGAGAAATCGCTTGACAAAGGACGTCCCGACGTCTAATATCGCGCTATGGTCAAAGAATATACCAGATATGCTCCTGGGGAGGTGCGTGATGCGGTCATCCACGTCTTGTCGTTAACCTCGCGGCCTCTTTCTGTCAAGGAAATCGAGAATCGAGTCTCTCAAATGATCGGACCAACACCAAATTCATCGGTTCGTTCGTATCTGCGCTTAAACAGCCCGGATCTCTTTGTGCGGGAGACTCGTGGAGTGTATACCGTACAAAGAGCAGTTGGCGGAGGAGTACAGAAAAAGCTTTTTGAATCGCAGTCGTGGCGTGAACCTGCCCGATTCGGCAAATCTATGATTTTCCATGCTGACTGCTTCGACTGGCTAGAACAACAAGAAGATAACACCATCCATGCAGTCGTCACGGACCCGCCGTACGGTTTGTATGAGTACTTGCCAGAGCAACAGAATAAGCTCCGAAACGGAAAGGGTGGGGTATGGCGAATTCCGCCGTCCTACGACGGGCATAATAGAAGCCCTCTCCCAAGATTTACTACGCTCACCGTACAGCAGCTCAAGGAACTTAAAATGTTCTTTTTCTATTGGGCGAGACTGCTTTGCTCGAAGATAGTTCCTGGCGCACATGTCGTTGTTGCCTCCAATCCGCTGGTGTCATACATAGTCTCTGGATCTTTATCGGACGCTGGGTTGGAGCGGAGAGGGGAAATTATTCGCCTGACCATGACCTTGCGGGGTGGTGATCGTCCAAAGGCTGCTCACGACGAGTTTCCCGATATCAGCGTAATGCCACGTTCTATGTGGGAGCCGTGGCTTGTTTACCGAAAGCCGATTGAAGGGAGAGTCCAGGATAACCTTAGGAAGTGGGGCACCGGAGGATTCCGAAGGCCATCCCCTGACAAGCCCTTTGGGGACGTAATTTTGTCCGCACCGACCAGGAAGGCTGAACGCAACCTGGCCCCCCATCCAAGCCTCAAACCCCAGGCATTCCTGAGGCAGATTGTCCACGCAGTGCTGCCGCTGGGGAAAGGGGTGGTTCTCGATCCATTCGCTGGAGCAGGTTCAACCGTGGCAGCAGCCGAGGCAGTCGGGTATCAAAGTATGGGGATCGAGAAAGACGAGTATTTTTTTGATATGGCTTGCGAATCCATACCCAAACTCATCCGCTTCACGCCAAATGGGCGGCACTAAAAACGGTATATCCAGTTCTCCCTCAGTTTCTGAATGCCTTGTTTGTGAAGAGTGGCAGTTCGAGTGCCGAGTTCTCCCCGGGGATTTTTCCTGAAATCTATTATCGCTACGTGTCCGAGATATACCTCCTTGAAGGACATAGGGCGACGATCAACGGCCGGCTCTGTCCCTGTATCTATGTCGTAGACGAAAACGCACATCCACTGATCCCTTGCTCCATGGGTGTCAACTGCACCCCCAGCTTTTCTGGTCGTCTTTATCTCAACTCCCTCCTCTCCTGCTTTGACCGCATTCCCTGGATAAACGCCTTGAACAATCAGGTCGGGATGCCCGTTGAAATAGCGATTTTCCGTCAGAACACGCGAATGCTTAGCGAGACTAGCTGTGAGCATATCCGAAAGAACACCTGACATGATAGCAGGCCGCAGCATGTCATCTATTCGCTGTAGTCCCTTGCGGGCCAGATGTGAGTTGACATCGTAGAAGAAGTCGTAGACATCCTGCATTGCCATCTGAAAGTCCTGTGGCCTCAATTCAAATGGAAAAACGGCACCAGGGTTGAACTTGGTCACATCGACAATGTTTCGCGTTATTGCCATAGAGTGCTCATCATACTACAAAGAATAGGGGTATATCACGAATTTGGTTTCGATAATTCTTTTCTCTGCCGTAACATTCGAAGTTCTTCACATTCTATGGACTGTTGATTTGCTGCCCTAACATATACATCAGTTTAAACTCTGGGTCAAACCGTTTGCTTGCCATCGCGCATTCATGGAAGGGGTTAACCGGCCTCAAAAAGATATGGAATCGATGGTTGAGCACTCGCTGAGCACGGCTGGATAAGCAAACTCGGGCGAGTGGAAGATTTGAACACAGATGCAGTCATCTGGCTGGTTGCATTTCGAGGATCGATGTTATATGGAATTGGGTGTCGTAGAGACGTTTATTCTGAGGCTTGGAGATGGAAGGTTCCGGTGAGGACTTCTCGGAGAAAGAATTCAGGGCCTTATTCAAGAATGACAGGTCAAGGAGGCTAAGGAGGCCGTAGGAGTGGAGGAGGCGATGGCATCGGCCGCAGGCGAAAGAATTACATTCGTTGATGGAAAAATGGTTGTTCCTGCGCGACCTGTGATTCCCTTCATTGAAGGCGACGGTACAGGTTCGGACATCTGGAGAGCTGCGGTCAAGGTGATTGACCGGGCAGTGGAAGTATGTTGGCGGGAAAAGCGCCGGATCATATGGAAGGAAGTCTATGCCGGTGAAAAAGCCTTCAGGGAGACGGGAAACTGGCTGCCCCAAGAGACGATCGAGGCGTTTCAGGAGTACCGGGTGGGCATCAAAGGGCCGCTCACAACCCCTGTGGGAGAAGGCATCAGAAGTCTGAACGTCGCACTAAGAGTGATTCTTGACCTGTATGCGTGTGTCCGGCCGATCCGCTATTTTCCCGGCGTGCCCAGTCCTGTCAAAGAGCCGCAGAAGGTGGACATGGTCGTCTTCCGGGAAAATACGGAGGACGTGTACACGGGCTTTGAACTTGAAGAAGGCAAAAAAGAGACGAAGAACCTCATCGATTACCTGGCAAAAAGCTACGGCTGGGAAATACGTCCTGACTCCGGCATCGGCGTCAAGCCCATCAGCAAGTCAGGCAGCAGGAGGCTCATTCGGGCGGCCATCGACTATGCCCTCTCAAAGGGTCGCCGGAGTGTCACGCTGGTTCACAAGGGTAACATTCAGAAGTTCACTGAAGGGGCTTTCCGGAAATGGGGATATGAGCTGGCTAAAGAGGCTTACCCTGATCGCGTGGTGACATGGGAAGAGGCGGGAGGAAAAAGTCCCGAGGGCAAGATCGTCATCAAGGACACCATCGCCGACATCTTCTTCCAGCAGACCCTTCTGAGGCCCGATGAATTTGATGTGATCGCCACGATGAACCTCAACGGCGACTACATGTCCGATGCCCTGGCAGCCCAGGTCGGGGGCATCGGCATGGCTCCGGGCGGGAACATCAACTATGAGAATGGATTCGCCATCTTTGAGGCGACCCATGGCACAGCCCCGAAGTATGCAGGGCTGGACAAGGTGAACCCCTCCTCCCTCATACTCAGCGGCGCCATGATGCTGGATTATATGGGATGGGCAGAAGCTGCGAGAAGAATTGAAGGAGGGCTTGAAAGGACGATTGCGGCAAAGAGGGTGACCTACGACCTGGCAAGATTGATGGATGGGGCTCAAGAGGTCTCCTGCTCTCAATTCGGAAACCTGATCTGCGAGAACATGGAGAGGTGAATTATCTAACCCTCTTCCAGGAGATAATAGGGTTCAGAGATGATGGGGAAAATGTAACCCCCTGCAGGAATGACGCTGACCCTTGCTTCCTTACGGTTCTTACTCTCCGCTCTGAGGGCCGCGGCCAGATCAGGAGCGTATTTGCATCCCATCGCTTCGGCTGCGTCCCGGAGGACTTCGTGACCTATCATAACCAGGTTGTATCGTCTTGCCACTGCAAGAACCAAGATGATGGCCATGTTAAAGTCCATGGCTGCTCCCTCGATGAGTGGCTCGCCTCGATTGAGTCTTTCCCTCGTGTTCGCCTCAAAGGTGCAATGATCATCCCAACCCAAACGCCGCGCATTATCCAGGAAGAAATCGGGCAAAGCCTGGGTTAGCTCTGTCACCACGAAAATGCTGCCTTTTGCCTTGGTTACCATCGCTGAAGGCATCAGAGCCTTCATGATCTGCACCCCTTCAGCATAGGGGTAGGAGGAGACAATGGTTGCGTCCGTCTTGCCGGAAACCATGACCCCGAGATGACGCGTTTCTTCCTCAACCCCAGCCTCGTGCACGGCAAAAAGATCACCGGCAAAGACCTCATATACATGGCCAAAAGCGTCATAGATGCACTGGATGGCAAAATCAATTCCTGCCAGTTTTGCAATAGCTCTTGTGTCGTGCAGGAAGGGATTCCCTTCGACGATGCCAACGCGGGCCTTGGGATGTAAGACATTCTTGAGATGATGCTGTCGTATGGTGGTGAAGTCACAGATGCCGGGCATGATGTTCTTCGGGCCGCCGCCAAAGCCGTTGTGCACGTGGGGCAGAATCGAGCCCAGGATGATCTTGACACCCGCTCTCGCCACCGTCCGGTTAAAGGAAATCTTCCCATATCCGTGAAGTTCGCCCATGGTTACAAGGTCGGGAGACCGGGCGTCATGGTTCTGGACGCGATAGTTCCTTGCCACCACGGGTCCCACCCTCCCCTCGATCTCTTTGTCATCCATGGCCCGGTGCGTACCATTGCCGATGACAATATCTACATTCTCTTTGGGCACGCCCCTCGACTCAATGACCTCCAGCAACCCGGGTAGAAGATCCCGCACGGGAGTACTGCGGGTGAGGTCATCAACAACAATGGCTACAGTGCATCCCGGCTTGAGAAGCTCTTCCAGTCGAGGTGAAGCGATGGGATTGGTGAGGGCTTTCATCATCAGTTCGGACGCAGACGCTTCCGAAGAACGTCCCTCTTTGAAAATGGTCTGCTGCACCGCCCATCCCGCGGGCAAATGAGCATGCAAATCACCTCTCTGCTGCAAAAGCTTGATCACGTCACACCCCTTTCATTCGTTGAAGGGAGACCTTGTTTCCCATTTCTCCTTACTCGAGCAACCGGGTTATCACCAGAGATATCCATGGCACACAGTGAATTATTTCCTCTACCTCGATGGAATGGGTCAAGTGGGCGTCGTGAAAGATGGCTGGTGCCATATGACCCTCTTCGTTCGAAACCTAGCCCCTGGGAAAGGAAGGAAACAATAGCTTGGCAAGGTAGTCTGAGAAATGGTATTTCTACCATATGTTAGAGTGGCGGTCAACCTCTTTCCTCCCTCCCGGATCGCGCTGAGGATCTCTTGTGTCGTGAGTAAAGCAGACCGTTTCATAAAGGCTTATCGTGATTTCAGGGAATCCGTCGATCTCTCCAAAGGGGGGATACTGCCTGACTTGGATAACCTTGCGTGGTACGTACTCATGGGTGTTCCTCATGTGCCCGCAGACGATGATTCATCGGATACTGCCCCCATGGAAGCCATTGATCAGAGGATAATCATCCTGAAGGCCCTGTTTGTGGAAGCCAACAGCGATGAGAGCGATGACTTTTTGGATCAGGGTCTCCGGCGTTATGATCTGGCTGCCAAGATGGCCAAGGCCATGCTCGATGGAACTGTGAATAAAGATGGCATTGAAAGCATCAAAAGCTGAAGCGGATCCTGGAGCCCCACCTTAACTGTCCACTCCCGTTTGTCTTGTTTCTGTTTTGGTTTTGCCGAGCATTGGATGCCCGTCACCCAGGTATGACTTGACGCAGGCAGCTTTCCTTTCCCGCCCTCCCAATCCAGTCTTCCCGTTCGGGTGGGCCACGCATCATCCGGGCGTAGCAAATGCCTTCACAGACAATTTACCGACTTATCGACTCTTTTCTGAATTGAGGATTTGTGCACATTCCTGAAAAAGCGGTTTCTGACACTGGTGACATTCTATACTGTCAAGCCTTGAGCAAATATGCGCGATGGCCTCGCTCTCCAAGGTGAAGATATGGTCCTTCCCGATCACATCGATATAGCCTCCCCGTTCAAGGCCTTCTCCGACGGGCTCTTTGAGCCCGCAGAGATATAGTCCACCCAACAGCCTGCGCCGGCGCCGGGATTCCTCTGCCAGCATTTCAGCCCCAGCCACATCGATAAAGTTGATGCCGGAGGCGACGATCAGAACGTGACGCTTATGTATGGTTTTCTTGTCAATTTCTTGCAAGAAATCCGCTACATGCTGAACGGCTCCAAAAAAGAGCGAACCATCAATGCGGACGATCTTGAATTGTGGACACTCGGCTTGAGTAACGGATAGCCGCTGCCCTGATGCATCTGGGTCCGGGGCGAGATTGGCGATGCGCGGATGAGCAGTGCGGCTGAGGTAAAGAGCCAAAGACAAGAGAACACCTGCAAAGATGGCAAATTCCAGTTCAAGAAGCAGTGTGGCCAGAAGGGTACCCAGCACCACTGCCAATTCCTGTCGGCTCGTTCTGAAGATTTTCCCCAGATAATGAAAATCGATCAAATTGTAGGAGGCTAGTAGAATAATTCCCCCCATGGCCGGGATGGGCAGGTACGCGGTCAAGGGTGCGATGAGCAGCAGTATAAGTATCAAAAACAGGGATGAAAAAACCGAGGATAACGGTGTCATCGCCCCTGCCAGATAGTTAATCCCTGAACGGGTAAGGGAACCGGAGCCTGCATAGCACGAAAAAAAACTGCCGACAATGTTTGACAGACCCTGGCCGACACACTCCTGGTTGCCGTCGATCTGCTGCCGGGAGTAGGTCGAAATCGAACGGGCGACTGACAGGGCCTGGATAAGCCCGAGCAACGCGACCGCCAGCGCTTCGGGGGCGAGTTCCCTCAACGTGCCGGGTGAAAAGTCCGGCATTGAGAGGGCTGGCAGATGAGGAGGTAATCCCCCCACCAGCCTGACTCCGTGGGATTCACCCGTCAGGAGCATGTTTGTCAAACTGCCTATGATCATGGCGATCAACAGTCCCGGCCACCGGGGACGATAAACCCTGAAGAGAAGGGCACACACAAGGGTCGCCACAGCGACAGATAAGGCATAGGGGTTCGTCTTCGCAATGACAGCCGGGACATTCATCCACGTTTGCAGGAAGGATTCGCCCCCGCGGACGCTCACTCCAAGAAAATGTCTAAGCTGGCTCGTCGCAATGAGGATAGCGGCCCCTGCCGTAAAACCCGCCACCACAGAATGAGATACAAAATTAACCAGCGTCCCCATGCGAGCAAGCCCGAAGGCGAATTGATAAATCCCCGCCATGAAGGTGACGGTTAACGTCAATCGAATGAATTCAGCAGAACCGGGATCGGCGAAGGGGCTGATGGATACGAATATGAGGAGTGAAATAGTCGTGGCAGGGCCGGAAATCACGTGCATGGAAGACCCGAAAAGCGAGGCAACAATCGCGGTAATGATAGAAGTATACAGTCCATATTCGGGGGGCAGGCCCGCAATCATTGCAAAGGCCACTGCTTGAGGGAGTGTGATGAAAGCTCCGGTCATGCCTGCGATAAGGTCGGCCTTCAAGGTATCCGGGCCGATGAAATTCCACCACCGCAGAAAGGGGAACACCTTTCGCCAGAGATTCGGATGGCTGCTATATTGTTTTTTGTGGCTTCCCAGCATCATCGCTTTTCTGACATGCTTTTTCCGATATCAGATGATCAAACTCCGTCCAAGAGGTGTAATGCCTTTGGTCCTGAGAGAAAAATCCACCCCCTGCGGCCGTTGTCGTGTGGGGCGGGCAAGGCCGAGCCCTCCGTTCGGGCGTGAATTTCTTGCCGAAACACCCGAGAAGGCGACGCCCGGAAGGAGGGCGGGCTTCAGTCTTCGATAATGAATGGGACAATATTGACTTGGACTGTTTTAAGTCCTTCAATTCTCCTGGTGAGGTCTTTTACCTTGGCATCGATCGCTGTTTCGTCGATGAAGGATGCCCTTATGCTGACAACGACCTCCCCTCTTTTGGCATGGGCCTTCACTTTGGGAAAGTCCTTGATCAGGGCGGCCTCAACCTGGGCGCTTAACGTCAATTCATCGAGCATCCTTTGCCCCTGCGGCGTTGTCTGAAAACAGGGCCGCTGAAGGCTATGCAGTATGATGGATACGGCATCGTCCACCGTCATGTTCTTGATATAAATGACGATATCATATAGCCTTGGATCCCACGTATCGACACCGTAAAGGTAGAAACTCCATTTGCGCCGTTCCTCATCGTCTTTAACTAAAATTTGGCGAGCCTTTTCAGCCGAGATATTCTCTCGTCTCATCTCTTCCTTGATGCGGTCTTCCAAATCAGCAATAATCCGTACTTTCAATACATGGGGAACGTCCTGCAAAAAAAATTGCCCTGCCAACCCATGGTAGACCACGTTATCTTTCTGGACATGCATCAACAGCGCTGCACGGAAAAATGATATGTATCTCTCCTTGCCGCTCGTAAACCGATCTAGGATCGAAGGAGAATCATGAATGGCCCGTATGAGCTTGATCTCAGGTATATTAAACTGTTCTGAGGTTTCGAGAATAATATCTCTAGAAATGCATTCATACCCCAATGCATGAGAAACCTTTTCGGCAACTTCTTTCCCGCGACTGTAACTGCCCCTAGAGATAGTAATGATGGACATGATAATCCCCCTTCTTCAATCCAGGGCGCCTTGTATCTGGGCGTCTTTAAGCAGCCTGCGAGCAGGGGTTTTTAGCAATCTGGTAGTGTAACAGAGGTAATGTGATCATAAGCTCCTGGATATTGGATTCTCAGTGCCTGAGCCACATCAACATAGTAGGGGACCAATCCCACTTGTCAATGGTAAACAGCCTGTCGGCCCGTCTCGAACAGGGTTTCTCCGAATGGGTCCCTAAAGCAACTGGATTTGGGCAACAGCCCATAAACATTGGACCACACCTCCATACCGTAATGGTAGACAATCGATCTACTTCGGTTTACCCTAAAAAGGGTGCGACGCCGTGAAGAGTCTCATGCAGTACTGGGTTGAGCGGTTGGCCAATGCGGGCAGCCTTCCTTTTGATAGACCGGAAGAGCGACTACGCAAGGCCATTCTCGTTTTCCTGGCGAGCCTTTATTGCTTTGCGGGGATTCTGTGGGGTGTCTCCTACTTTGCGTTAGGACTTCCTTTTGCGGGAAGTATTCCTCTCATTTATTCGGTGCTTTCGGGCTTGAGCCTCTTTCATTTCTTTCGAACCAAACGTTATGGGATCTTCCGTTTCAGTCAACTTTCCCTCATCCTTCTCTTACCCTTCCTTCTCCAATTCAGTTTGGGCGGGTTTGCCTCGTCGAGTACGGTGATGATCTGGTCGATCCTTTCTCCCGTCGGCGCCTTGATGTTTGCCGGAACGGTTCGGGCATTACCATGGTTTTTGTCTTACCTAGCGCTCATGGTCGTTTCAGGCATTGTTGACGGAAAGCTGGCACCGCACATCACAGCCATTCCCCCGCTGATCAAGATCGTATTTTTCATCATGAATCTGGGAGGGGTATCCACAATATTCTATGTTCTCCTGCGATATTTTGTGAGGGAGAGAGAACTGGCGATGGCTGTGTTGGATCAAGAGCATCGCCGGGTACTCAAAGAGAAAGAACGACTGGACAAAATTGGGAGGCTACTCTCCAATTTCGTTCCTGAAACGGCTAAGCATATTATTGAAAAAGATCCTGACAAGGGCTTGCCAGACAAGTACATTCAGGATGCGACCGTCCTTTTCCTGGATATAGAAGGATTTACGATCCTTTTGCAGGAATACCCCATGGAAAGGATAAACCGTGTCATTGAATCCTATTTTTCCATCTTTTTTGATCTCATCCAGAGAAACGGCGGTGATGTAAACGAAATGGCTGGGGATGGCATGATGGTTATTTTTCTTCATCCCGATCCCGAGGGGCACACGAAAAACGCAGTTCTGACCGCCTTAGAGATCCAAGAAAGATGCTCGGCGATTTCAAAGGATAAGAGTTCCGAACTGTTTCCCATTCAGGTGAATATCGGAATCAGCAGCGGAGAGGTCTATCTGGGATCGACTAAGATGAGGGGAAGCGGAGGAGACCGATGGACCTTTACAGCCTCAGGGCCTGTGACCATTCTGGCTGCACGGCTGTCGGACTATGCGCAGGCTGGTCAAATCCTGATGGATACCGAAGCTGCCAGGCGAATTAAGGAAGATTTCCCTTTAACTTTCTTAGGGAATGTCAAATTGAAGAACTTTAAGGACATGGTTGAGGTTTACCAGGTCAATTTCACAGAAAAGCTCCCATTTTCGAAATAAGAAACCCTCCGTTCCTCTCTGCATCAATATATCCCCTGATGATTCTGTAATCCTGATCGCTGAGCAACTCTACCTCTCTGAGCCAGACAAAAGCCTCTGGGATACTGAACAGGAGATGGGGCTCAATATTGTGCGCGTCGTTTCTCTCCATGTCCCCCTCAATCTTCTTTCTGACACCGTGCTCTTTTCTTTCCTTTCCGTAGTACAGAATGGGAATGGCCAGTTTCTGGCTCACCAGAGTGGCGAAGGGTACGCCTGCAGGTACGCCCACAGTTGGTACGCCCACAGTTGGTACGCCCACAGTTGGTACGCCCGTGATCTTGTCCACTTTGCCCCTTCCTATCTCACTCGCCACGATTCGGGCTAGGGCGTTGGCAATCCAGTCCATGGTGATCGGGTCGGATATGGATTGGCGGAGATCAACATAATAGGGACTCTATTTGTTTGAGGTGAGGGTATAATCGCCGATTTTAGGGGCCTTACCTCGAATCAGGCTTAGCGAAATGTGCTTCATAAGATAATCCCTTCTCTTCTTCCCAAATTCTTCTTTCTACATCCTTAAAACCCCTAACAGAACTCTTGACTGATGGAGGGTTTTCCTGATAAAGAGAAACATGCTCCTCGAATGGGGCCAAAACCCGATTGTGGAAACACCTGAGTTGAGGGAAAAGATGGAAAAGACCTTTGACTGCCTGATCAATAACGGGCTGGTTGTCGGCCCGAAAAGTATTCAAAAACTGGATCTGGCGATCCAGGACGGCAAGATTGCCGAAATGACTTCTGAAGTGAATGAAAACAAAGCACGGAAAGTCATCGATGCTGCCGGTAAATATGTCCTACCCGGAATCATCGATGTCCATGTGCATCCTGTTTACTTAGATACCATCGAGGACTGTTCTGTGTTAGGCGCTTTTGGCGGGATCACAACCATGATTCACTATGCTTATGCCAGGCCGGGCATGAAACTGGGTGAAACAGTAAAGAGTTTTATTGATGATGGCAGGAAGACATCCCACACGGACTTTGCCATACACGGAGCCATGTTCGATGCAGAAAACCAGATCAAAGATATTTCCCAGTGCTTTGAGATGGGGGTATCTTCTTTCAAAATGTTCATGACCTATGCCAAACTGAAAT
>JAHECH010000687.1 GCA_024641835.1 Deltaproteobacteria bacterium | reverse complement strand
TGCCCTCGACCTCTTTACCTTTTCAGGAGGGCCGTCAATGATATGGTCCTCAGGAGGAAGTGTGGCGATCAGTGGTCCTCCTTCGGTCTGGCCAAATAACTGTGTAAACCCGCATCCCAAAGTCTTCAGAGCTTTCTCCAATAGCTTCATGGGCATGGGAGCTCCGCCATAGAGAATCGTCCTCAATGAGCTCAAATCATACTTTTCTAGATCGGGCACCTGGAGGAGGGCGTTGATGATTGTGGGTACCATAAATCCAATCGTGACCTTTTCTTTGGCGATCGCCTCAAGGACCTGTGCGGGCTCGAATCCGTCCAGGATGACGTGCTTGTTTCCCATGAGAGTGCTGGAGTAGGTCTGGGATGCCATGGCCGTGTGATACATCGGAGTCATGTGGATTTCAACGTCGTCGTAGGCTTGCTTGAAGTCGATAGCCATAGCATGGGCATTGTAGACCAATCCACGGTGGGTGTGCATGGCGCCTCGCGGCATTCCTGTGGTACCTCCGGTAAAGATGATCAGGCCGATGTCCTCCCCATCCAGTTTAGTACCAGGCTCTTCTTTAGACCCCCCTTGAATCAGCTGCTCATAACTTTCCATCCCTGGAACCTCTGCACCCATCACCACATAGGATTGAATGCCGAGCCGGTTCTTGATAGAATCGATCGTGTCGACGAAGCGCGGTTGGAGAATCAGCAACTTCGGTTTAAGGTAGTTGAGAACATACTCCAGTTCCTTTGTGACCATGCTCGTATTGATAGGAGCGAAGATTGCGCCGGCTTTCGCCGGACCGAAGTACATCTCGACGTACTCAAAGGTATTGCCCGATAGGAACGCCACCCTGTCCCCTTTCTCGACGCCCAAACTGAGGAGGCTATCCGCGATCGCATTCGCACGGTGATTGACTTCCTTATAAGTTAAACGTTTGTCTTTAAATACCACCGCGGTCTTGTCCGGGAATTTTCTCGCGCTGCGCGACAGCAGATCACCTAAAAAATATTCGCGTGGTACGGACACGGTCATTCTCATATCCTCCTTTCCCCAATCATTTTTTAGGGAGCCTGTTTCTTATCCGACTTTTTCACCCACCCGGTGAAGAACCCCGTGCTCCTCCACCCTCCGCGGTGGCCATGCGACGGAGGACGGACGCACGGGGCTTCTTCTATAGAAAAAGCCATTTGGCTTCGGGGCTATCTGCGTTCAAGCCCCCATGGCCATTCATCCTCGCTCTTCCGAGCGGGACATTCTGGCTTTTTCACGTAAACCAAAGGAAGAGCAGTAACGCAAATGAATCTACATGATTTGCTTCAATACCCTGCGAACGGCCTTGAGACTAGGTGACTCCGTCGGGACCTCAAGCAAAGGTTTTCCGAGAGCATCATAGTCATTCACGTTCCCGTCTTCCGGAATGTAGCCCAAAATTTCTAAACCCATTTCTTGGGTGATTTTCTTTACCGCGCTTCTTTTGCCTCTGAATCTGTTTATGATCAACCCGGTTCTCTCAACCTTCAGATTGCCGCGGCCCCGCGCCACTTTTACGATAGTGTTCGCCGTTTGAAGGCTTCTGGCTGACATATCGGCAACAACCAATAAGGTGTCTATACTCTTTAGCACCCTGCGGCTAAGTTGCTCAGGACCAGCCTCACCGTCGATGATCGTGATATTGTAATCCTGGATGAGCGTATCGATCCCATATCTTAACAGCTCATTGACAGCGCAGAAGCAACCAGGCTCCTCGGGCCGCCCCATAATCAGTAAATCGAAGCCTTTTCCAGTCCCAAGGATGCTTGTCATTACGGTCCGAATGTGCTGATCGGCTATTCTGCGCTTTACCGCAGGAACTTCAATTATTTCCCGGCGGATATCGCTCACCGTTTTGCCCACCCTCATCCCGAGGGTATACGGCAGGCTTACGGCAGAGTCAGCATCAATGGCAAGTATCTTGCCGTTTCCGCTCTCAGCGAGGACTTTAATCATCAGTGTGGCCAGCATCGTCTTACCGGTTCCGCCTTTGCCGGTAACAGCAATAGATCTCCCGTTCTTTGGAGATGCCTTGCAAGCCTTCAAAGATTGGTTGGATTCGTCAATTTTCATCGGATGATTTCCATGAAATCGCTTATTCTGGCTTTAATGCTCTCGGACCCCCTATACCTGGGATCCAAAGCATCCAGATCAAAAACCAGTGTCGGAATTCCGAACTGATCAGAGATCATATCTTTGATCAGTTTCCCCACCGCCCACGTATGCTTGCAGCCAACATGCCCTGCAAAGATGGCTGCATTACATTTGAACTCTTTTATTATTTCGGCGACACTTTCCATCCAAAATTCGGCAGGCCCGGAAGATCCATGTATCATCGGTTGTCTTAACAATTTCTTTCCAAGGCCATTAAACACGTGTTTCTCATTCCAAGGATCGTCGATAGGCAATGATTTCTGAAACCCGAAGGCATCCATCGTGACTACGGCGCTGTACTGCTTCTCCATCCAGTCATAGATCCCCACGTCAAACCAGATAGGGTTTTGGATCCATGCGATCCTGAATTTCTCCTCCGCCAAGTGTCCCTCTCCCCTTTGGGCCTTCTCTTTGCCGATATCATATTCCACTCTGAGGAACTCCACGATTTCAGGGCTTCCGGTCATGATACCGAAGATTTCGTTCACCACCAGAAGCCTGCTCGGGAGAGGACACGGGACCAATTTTCTCAATTCCGCAATTCGACCGATTAGTTCATATGCCTGGTTCGAGTACTCTATGACCTTGACCAGGCGATTCCAATCAAGCTTTTGCCCAATCACATCCTCCAAGAAGAAGGTTATCTCTCTCATTTGATTTCCGATGTATTCATAGCCACGTTCATTTTGCTCATAGGGCGTGTCGATGCAGAAGTGAGGAACACCCAGGTGCTCAGCAATAAGAGGGTACGCAATCCTCGCAGAGTCGCACGGCGTTGCTGCATATATCAGGGCATCCGGTTTAGGCATATCACCGGACAGCGCCACTCCGATCCCGGTTTTGTTAATAGTACATATGTGGTCGGGTACGAATTTCTGCGCAATATCAACATAGCCCTTCACGCCGATCTCCAGAGAGGCAAGACGAGG
>JAHECH010000686.1 GCA_024641835.1 Deltaproteobacteria bacterium | reverse complement strand
CAGCAGGTGGATGTGTTCAATTCTGTCTTGTTTATCATAAGTCAATGCTGGATTCAATCAGAGGAAATTTTTCGGTATCCAAAATTTAGGCGAATGCCTTTTTCCCGTATGAGGTTTTTGGTTCTTTCACTTCAAACCCGATGCGTTTCTTGGGCTTCTCAGGTTCGGCCATTAACTGCTTTATGGCTTCGAAAACCACTTGGAATTGGCGATCATATTTCCTCTCCATGTCCTCAATTTTCTTTTTCAGATCTTCATGTGTTGAGAGCATTTGGCGCAGTTGAGTAAATGCCCTCATGATCTGAATGTTTACACTTATGGCGCGCCTGCTCCTCAATACACTCGAGAGCATGGCCACGCCTTGCTCCGTGAAAACCATAGGGCGGTGTCTTAGGCCCATTTTTGTGCCATTGGAGGTGCCAAATTGGCATCTCCAATCTTCCAACTCCTGTTTTGTTAATCCAAACATGAAATCCGGAGGAAAACGCTCAATATTCCTCCTTACGGCCCGCTTCAACTGGGCCGTGTCCACGCCATAAAGCTCAGCCAAGTCTCGGTCCTCGTCACCAGAAGGAAGGTCTTGTGCTTTTTCCACTCATCCAGCATCGTCGCCTATCAGATCCTGCTCCAGGGTTCGCACTCCTTCGTTGACCATCTTCACCCGACAGATGCGAAGCTAAACCGGTTCCCTCAAAGCAATGAACCTATTATGTCCCCCTGAACCGCTTATTCTTCCCGTGCATTTCGGGGTTCTTGCTCATGGGAACGGGAAACCAGGGTTTCCGCCCAGCGGATAACACGTTCAGCCAGTTCTACTGCTTCCAGATACTCTTGTTCCGTTACATCTTCGCTTAATCCAGGGTAGCGGGTGTCCACAGCATATTCCGTCAGAATTCCGGCTTGTCTAACCTCTTCAGGTATGTCAACGCCACCTTCCTTAAGCAGAGTGAGGAGGTCTACGATGTCATGTGTTTTGGGAAAGGGTATTTGTCGCTCGACAAGAATCGCTTTGACAGCCTTCTCCGCCGTCTGCTGGGCATCGAAGCACAGGTCTTCGTAGAGAACACCGGCCAGGTGTCTATCCGCCTTGGCTCTGGCCAGATTGCTTCTCGCCCGTCGAAGCCATTCCATAGGATCTGTTGGATCTCGGTATTCAGGAGGCATAGATCACTTCCCCCTCTCGTACAGCGCTGCCGATAATTGTCCCGACTTTGCCTTGAAACGCTTCTATGTCCTCCGGCGTGACGACCACTATATCCATCGGCACGCCGATCCCGAACATCCGCAGACGAATTTTCTGCGCCAGTTTGCGGCGGTGAGAGACTCCGGACTTGACCACAAGAAGGTCCAGGTCGCTGTCCTTTCCCATCCGCCCTCTTGCCGCAGAACCGAACAGGATAATTCGATCCGGATAAGCCGATTCCACGATGCGGCGGACGATCTCATCGAGCAGCTCTTTGCCCATACGGGTCTCAGAAGCGCGGTCATTGATGTCCCCGGCAACAGTCATAATCTTCCCCCCAATTCAAAAAGTATTCCAAATCTGTCCCACTCGCGAGGCATCCAAGATTTCAATCTTCAGTGGGTAGCCCTTTCGTGAAAGATGCACAATTATGCCCTTCTGTGTCGTCCGGGACGCTCGTCAATAATTAGCCGGCCTAACCATTAAGCTAACAAGTCCTGGAAATCCCTCCTGGCCCCTCCTTCGACAGGCTCAAGGTAGGCCGCTTTACCAAAGGCAGAAGTATAGTTCCCCTCGCACAGACTCTCTATCCCGCTGCCTCCAAATTTATTGGCAAAAGAGCGTTCCAACTCCGCCACGTTCTTGAGATGCTCTTCTAGGAGATGCCATTCGGTTGGAGGTTTTCCGGGGAGGCTGTGCGCATAGAACGGCTCGGTCATGCTTACCTCTCCTTGATGCTATATGGGCTGAACGACGTTAGGCCGTTTTGATAGATCAGGTCAGGTCGAAATCAGGAAAATATTGGGCACCACGTGGATGTCTTCGATTTTGTTCTGTGTACCATAAACCACAGATGAATTCAATCAGAGGAATTTTTTCGGTTTTTTGTCGGTTGTACGTTAGTGGAAACAATCTGCCGAAGTCTCACAATGGAACTCCTTGATCAGGACCCTTGCTTCAGATCTTCAGAAATCAGGGACAAAGCCTGCTCCTTGAAAAACCGAGCAACAGCTTCGTGACCGCAATGTTCACTTGTCTTCGTCCTCCAGGATCGCGTGGTAAGCTTCGATCAGCGCCAATGTGGCCTCATCAAGTTTGAGTTGATGCCGATGCTCATAGAGGAGAGCGATTGTCGCAGGGTTATTCCCGTAAAGGGGGAAAAAATCTGCAATCCTCTGGAGCCGCCACCCAATGTCCTCGGGCGCATTCTCATAATCCCATAAGATTTCCTTGGGTACTTCTATCATGCGCAGTCAACATCCTCAAAAATCTTTCCTGAGAAATAGAAATTTCCTTAATCCCACCAACCCACTTAAATAATAACATACCAAATTTGCATAGACAACGATGCTTCACTTCCCTCTTCGCCTCCAAATTTCATGTCAATTCCTTCTGACTGGACAAAAATCTCCCTGAGTTCCACAAAGGCACTCATGTGGATCGTCCTGGAAGTCTTGAGGACGTTGGCGGCCATGATCGCGCCGCGATCGTTGAACGTAGAGGCTGGGACGTGCTTCGATAATTGAATATCTCCCGGTCCTGAACCTCCCAAGCCGTCGAAATCACTCCCCTGTCTGCGTGCGATCACCAACAGGCAGATGACCTCTCCTTCGACAAGCTCAGGACATGCTCTTTCCGAATTGAGCCTTTCAGAACGTCTTCTCGCTGTCCAGAAGAATGGTGACAGGCCCGTCATTGATGAGCTGCACTTCCATCATTTCCTGGAACACGCCGCTCGCCACCGGAACCCCTAGCGCCCGTACGTTCTGAATGAAATGCTCGTAAAGATCCTTTGCCCGCTCCTGCGAGGCTGCGCGCGTGAAAGAAGGCCTTCGGCCTTTGATACAATCCGCCCATAGGGTGAACTGAGACACCACGAGTGCGGCGCCTTCGGCGTCCATGACGGAAAGGTTCATCAATCCTC
>JAHECH010000685.1 GCA_024641835.1 Deltaproteobacteria bacterium | reverse complement strand
AGGAATTATAGCCTGATGATATGCTCCGGCCGGAATTCAGGGGCCGCTGCAGACATCGGAACCTGAGTGCCGCGACAAGATGAGCGCCTCTGCCAGGTCTTAAAGCGGTTGACCTCCATTCTGGTTATGAGCGCATCAGGGTTTTTCCCCGTTCCATGGCGATCCGCATGTAGGTTTCCACGCCGGACTGAGGCGGTTGGTACTGCTTATCCTCGGGCTTCTTCACCAGACGCGAAGCGCCTGTCGAACAGGTGGTCACACAAAGGCCGCAGCCGATGCAACGATCCAGGTTGACCACGGCTTTATCGTCGACCATCCGGATGGCTTCCATCTGGCACCGCTCGATGCACGTTTCGCACCCGGCGCATGTCTCAGCATCGATTTCCGCGAAATAGTTGCTCTGTACGGCTGCCGCCGGGTTGGGTTGTTTTTTCAGGGACCTGAGCATGCCGCAACAATCCCCGCAGCAGCTGCACATGCCGCCCACTTTCTGCGAGTTAAAAGGTTGCATGACGAGGCCGATTTCCTCATTGCGTTTTACGATCTCCCGCGCCTCCTCTATGCTGATATACCGCCCCATTCCGTTTTCCACATAGTAGTGGGCGTGGGAGCCGAACATGAAGCAAGTCTCGACCGGTTTATCACAACCCTTTTCTGCCAGTTTCATCCAAGTGCGACAAATACATGGCGCAATCGCAACGGTCTCCTGTTTTCCCAGGATTTCCAGGACGTCTTCATACGGAGCAACCGGCCATTTCACGGCTATTTCCCGATTTATGGGAATGGCCCGCATCACAGGAGTTTCAAATGATTGGATCGTTCGACCGAATGATGTTTCAAAATATTCATTCATGTCGAGAGCAGTCTCCCGGTCCATCTTGTCCACCTGGAATTCAAAAATGCCTACCACGTAAGGTACAGCAGCATATTTCAACGTATCGCCCTTTCGCAGCCTAAAGAGCAAACCCTTTTTAGCCATGCGCTCCATCAGCGCTGCTGTTTCAGTTGACTGTTTGCTGAGCCTTTTGGCTACATCCTCGGGTGTTTCCGGGAGAGGAGAGAGCTGCAAGAAAAATTCCGCTTCCTCTTCACTGAAAAGTCTCCTCAGTATCCTGATTTCCACCCCGTTCTCCGCAGCAGGATATCCTGTAGCGAGATCGTCAAGCCGTTCCCTCAACTTTTCGTAAATGTCTTTCATTGTGTCCTCCTATACAAGATGCCCGTAATGCTCCTGTCCTGTTCACCGATCGCCCACCCGGATGGTCGACCGTACCAAACAGCCCTCGGAACATCATACGAGTTTAAAGGTCTAGGATGGGAAACAGCGGGCAAACTCTTTCATCAGACGCGGAGACCCTTTCACGCGAATCTTTCGCCGCAGCAAAGCCCCCATAAGACTCTTTTCCTTTTTGCGTCGAATTTATCCCCCGCCATGGCAAGGGAGCTTGAACCTGCCTTTTCACGGTACCGTTTAACTGTAGGGTGTTCCTCAAGCTTCATAATGGCCCCTCCATCTTCTGAAGCTTTTGAATTTAAGCCTCCCACACCTCAGGCGGCACTGGCCCCATTTTGTGGTATTCGATACGGTAGGGCGTGATCTTGCAGACACAGTAATTGGGATCGTCCGCTCCGGAGAAAATACCCCGGAGATGGTCGAACCAGACGGCTTTTTTTGTCTTCGCATCGGTCAGAATCTCTGCCTTCCCCTGGATCTGCAAGTAAGACTCGGCTGTCTCGATACTGGCGACTCCGGTCGTCAGGTGCACTTCAGAATTTTTTTTAATTTGCGTGACCTTGCGCGATTTGGTGAAGGTGGCGACCCAGATGGTCATGTCATCATCCATCCTGGGGGGTGTCACGTAACGTACCCAGGGTTTGCCATCCTCGGTTACAGTCGCCAGAGCGCATAGCGTCGGGCCATCCATCTTAGCCAAGATTTTTTTCTTTAGGTCGGACATGGCTGCCTCCTTTAGTGGATCTTGTCGATTTGGTTGTCGTCGAGCGCCAACCCCCAACCCTCTGCGCGCACGGAAGTTAGAGGGTTAAGGGCAGGAATCTAATAGACCAGTCTATTAAAACACCAACGAAAAAATTGTGGATAAACCTCCTCGAATTCATCATCTTCAGGGTTTTAAAACATGATCGAAAATGAACCTAATATGGTTCTCAAGCGGCTCCGGACCCTTTACTGCCTTCATGTGCACGAGCGCACCATGCCAACTGCTAAGAAGGAAGTAGGCCGCTTCCCTCACATCAAGGCTCTGGGATATCTCCCCTTCCTGTTGAGCCTCGGTCAGTAATCTGGAGTAAATATCGACGATGGAATCCAGAGCCGATTTGAGCTTTTCTCGAAATGCCGGGCTTAAATCCCCCATTTCCTGGGCCAGATTGCCGATGGGACATCCATATGCGTAATCCTTGGACTTGAAAAACCTAATAAACCACTCAAGGAGTTTTTTGATCCTTTCCAGCGGAGGAATTGTGTCATCTTCAAGGATGTCTTTAGAAAACTGCGAATAGTATTCGACAAAATAATCGATCAGCTGAAGCCCGAAGTCATCTTTGCTCTTGAAATAGTTGTAGAATGAGCCCTTTGGCACACCCGCGGCGGTGAGTATTTCTTGGATACCCGTGTGATTGAAGCCCTTAAGGTGAATGATCTCTGCACCGGCTTCAAGTATTCTATTCTTGGTGCTTGCCTTCACGTGAAAAGCCCCGAATAGGAGTTTCTACCTATAGGACACAGCTAATAGACCGGTCGTCTCAAGATGTCAAGCTGATTTTTCGTCTATTTTCTCTAAACCAAACCTTACGACCTCCAAAACATGCTGGATCTTAGGAAAACGCCAAGACGTTGCTACCAAAGGAAATCACTCCTCAGCTCGCCGGCCCCCATAAAGATTATGAACGAGAAGAATGTGTATCGCCCATCTCGAGTCTTAGGGCTCAGAAGAGCACTGACGTGTTCACATCCCCTGCGCGTATCAAAGCTTTTTGTGGAGTTCGGATTCAGAGCAGATATCGCAAGCACAGGTTCAGCTCCCTGCTGTTTCTTAGACACCTTCTGTAGAGACTTCGGATAGTAAACGAAAGAATTCCAAGCACGG
>JAHECH010000684.1 GCA_024641835.1 Deltaproteobacteria bacterium | reverse complement strand
TCCTGTTGATCATCACCCTCTCCCCCTCCAGATAAATGGCAGGACATCCCAGGAGATTGATGCAGTCCCGATGCTGTTTGCACTTCGCCTGATTGACCTGGAAGGGCTTCGCCTTCCTCGCCCTGCCGATCGCCTTTGCAAAGAGCGGGCAGAACTCCTTGGACACGATCACGGAAATGCCGTCATAATCGAGCGAAGCCTGCATTGCCTCTATGGTCTTCTTGGTATTGAACGGCTTCACCACATGGACATCCTTGACGCCGCAGCCTCGAACCACATCTTCAACAATCACCTGGGAAAGCTGAATGCCCAAAGGCGTCGTATCCACGCCCGGGTGAGGTTGATGCCCTGTCATGGCTGTGGTGCCGTTGTCGAGAATCACCAGGGTGAACTTATGGTTGTTGTGAACCGCATTGATCAGCCCCGTGATTCCGGAGTGGAAGAACGTGGAATCCCCGATGAAGGAGACCACCTTCTGATCCGTTGCCCTGGAAAACCCGCAGGAGGAGCTGACCGAGGCTCCCATGCATATCACGATATCTCCCAGGGACAGGGGCGGCATAAACCCGAGGGTATAGCAGCCGATGTCGGTCGGGTAAATAGCATCGTTGCCGTAAACCTTTTTCACGGCGTAGAAGGTCGCCCTGTGTGGGCACCCTGCGCACAGATTGGGTGGTCTTCCAGGCAGAGGCGGAATATCCGATGTGTCCACAGGTTGAGGCGCCGTATACGGAACCCCGAAATAGTCGGCAATCGCCTTTCTCACCATGCCGGGATCATATTCCCACAGCCGCGATAGGCCTGCCACGCCTTTCCCTTTGATGGTCACGCCGATCCCGGTTTCCTGAGCGATGGCCTTCAAGTCCTTCTCGTTGACCGGTTCGAGCTCTTCCACCACAAGAACCTTGTCAACGGATTTCAGGAACCGGACACACAGAGCTCTGGGCATGGGATAAGAGAAACCGAGCTTCAGAATTCGCACCTTATCCTGTATCTTCAGGTCTGCCACAGCATCCTTGACATAGTTGTAGCTCACGCCGTTGGTGACAATCCCCCATTTTCCGTTGCCGATGATCTCATTGAATGGAGACTTCTCAGCCATCTCCATGGCGCGGTCATACTTCTGCAACAACTCCTTGTGCAGGTTCCGGGAGACTGCCGGCACACAGACATAATGGAAAGGGCTCTTCTGGAAGTGCGATGCGGATTTCCTCGGTCTCATGGCGCCAAACGTCACGCTCCCCCGGATGTGGGCAAGACGGGTCGTAGTCCTGAGGATCACGGGCACCTCCAAGGCTTCAGATATATCGAAGGCGGCCACGGTCCAATCCTTCATTTCCTGGGTGTTGGTGGGCTCCAGCATGGGGCACCCTGAGAGCCGGGCGTAATAGCGGTTATCCTGCTCATTCTGGCTCGAAAAAAGGGAGGGGTCGTCCGCGTTGACCACCACCATTCCTCCTTTGACTCCCGTGTAAGCAAGCGTCATCAAGGGATCTGCGGCCACATTCAAGCCTACATGTTTCATGGTCACCATGGTTCTGAGACCGCTCACCGCAGCTCCTGCACCCACCTCCATGGCTACCTTTTCATTGGTAGAGTATTCAAAGTAAAGATCCTGCACTTCCTGGCTGATTTCGAAGAACTGTTCTGGGATTTCCGAAGAGGGTGTTCCCGGATAACAGGTCGCAAAAGAAACCCCTGCTTCCAGAGCACCACGGGCGATAGCCTCATTACCCAGAAGGAGAATCTCCATTCCGGGAGAATCTGTGAGTAGTTTGTGCATCTTTATCCTCCGTATTGGTGTTTCAGAATTTTTCACCGCCCTCACGGTACGGTACCGTACCGCCCTCGCGGAGCGGTGCCATACAGGAATAACCCCGTAGGATCAGCCGAATCTGAGTTTCGCAGGCAGACCTCCTGCAGATTTAGACCTTGAAGCTTCCAGATACGCCTGTGTATTTCTTTCTCAGCTTCGGCTTTTCGATCTTGCCAGTAGGGTTACGGGGCACGTCGTCAAAAATGATCTTCTTCGGCCTCTTGTACCGTGGTAAGCCTTCACAGAACTTGTTCACCTGCTCTTCGCTCAAAGTTCTTCCAGGTTTCACTTTGATGATGGCCGCTACGATTTCACCCAGTCTCTCATCAGGGAGTCCGATGACGGCCGCATCCTGGATGTCCCCATGCTCGGTAAGGAAATCCTCAATCTCCACAGGAAAGATATTTTCTCCCCCTGTGATGATGATATCCTTCTTCCTGTCCACCAGCCAGACAAAGCCGTCTTGGTCAAAGCGCGCCATGTCTCCAGTCAGGAGCCACCCATTGACCAGAGTCTTCTTTGTGGCCTCCGGGTTCTTGTAGTATTCTTTCATCACCCCAGGGCCGCGAACAGCCAGTTCGCCCGGCTCCCCCCTCGGTATATTTCTCATCTTGTCGTCTACGATCCGGCATTCCCAGTCAAAACCCGGCAGCCCGATAGAGCCCACTTTATGGATGTTTTCTATCCCGAGGTGGATGCATCCGGGCCCGGTGGATTCACTGAGACCATAGTTGGTATCATAGTCATGGTGAGGGAAAACCTTTTTCCAGTTCTTGATCAGAGCAGGAGGTACAGGCTGGGCGCCGATATGAATCATTCTCCACTGGTCGAGCTTGTAGTCCTCCAGCCTGACCTTACCGGTTTCAATGGCCACCAGGATATCTTGAGCCCAGGGAACCAATAGAAACATAAGGGTCACCCGCTCCTCGGAGATCGCCTGAAGAATCCACTCCGGCTTGATTCCCTTGAGGATGACGGCTTTTGCTCCTACAATGAAGTTTCCGAACCAGTGCATTGTGGCGCCCGTATGGTAGAGGGGCGGGATAATGAGCATATTATCTTTCCGCGTCTGTCTATGGTGCTGGTTTTCCACGATACAGGCGTGCTCAAGATTCCTGTGAGTGACCAGGATCGGTTTCGGAGTGCCGGTGGTGCCGGAGGTAAAATAGAGAGCAGCGTCGTCAAGAAGGCCGACAGGCACCTCGGGATCCTCGGTAGCCTCGGTTTTCACGAAATCTTCGAAAGACTGGGCATAACCGGGTCTCTGATCGGCGGGCCCGAGGAAGATGAAATCCTT
>JAHECH010000064.1 GCA_024641835.1 Deltaproteobacteria bacterium | reverse complement strand
AGCTACTACCCATTGTCCCACCTGCACCTGGTCCGAATCCCCGAAAGTGACAAAGGGCAAATTCTTTCCCGCAGAGATCCTGATTACCCCGAGATCCGTCTTGGCGTCGGTCCCCACCACCGTAGCGTCGTATTCGGTCCCGTCAGAAAGAGTGACCACAATCTTGCTCGCCCCGCCTACCACATGGTTGTTTGTCAGGATATGTCCCTGGCTGTCGATGATCATTCCCGTCCCAACCCCGATCATCTCCTGTCTGAACTTCTTGGGAATGCTCTTTGGGGACCCGAAGAAGTGACGAAAAAAGGGATCCTCCTCAAAAGGCCGGAATGGATTCGGCACCTCTCGCCGCTCTGTCACCTCAATGTGCACCACAGCCGGGATGTTCGTCTTGGCGACCTCTATGATCGCGTTGGCAAGGCCTTGAGAAGAGGCGTTTGTCTCTCCGAGAGGTACGGTGGAGATTGTTCCGGAAGGATCATCGCCCTTCTTTTCGTTGCGCAGGTTCCCGATTTCTTTCCCGACGTCATCAATGCTCTTGCTGACTTCCGTGCTCACCCACCCTGAGCCCTTAGCGATTTTATCACTAACCTCTTTCGCCGAGTCGACGGCTGCCTGTGATGCTTTCTCCGCCCTGGTCTTCGACCATCTCCACGCATCTTCCAGATTGAGCGCGGCTGCTTTTAGAGATTGCCCTGCATCAGAGATCGCTTTTTTTGCCCAGGAATCCAGAGCCCGTTGCTGGTAATAGGTTGCAAGAGCCGCGTGCGCACGGGAAAAGGCATTATCCAAATCCTGCGCTGCTTTCACTGTTCCTTTCTGGACCTGCTCGGCCAGGCTTTCCAATTCTTTGGAAGACGCCAGAAGCATCTGCTTTGCCTTCCCTGTGGTCTGGCTAGCATCCCCTTTGAGGAGTTCAACAGCCTTGCGGATCTCAGCAGCCGCCTCGGTCGCATTTTTTGCGTACTCCTCATGAGCCTTCTGGAAGTACTGGTCCAGCCCACCTGTGGTGTTGGTCTGGCCCGCCTGCAGTGAGGGCGCGGTCTGCTGCGGTGCTCGTTGAGAAGCGACTGTCCACGCACTGCCGGCAACCATGATGCCTATGACCAAAATAACCGAAAGAAAAAATTTCGCGAATTTCATCTTACCCCTCCTTTTCATTCTTTGGGTTCATCCGGTAAATGATTACGAGCCATCAGAACATCATGCTACTCATCAGACTCAATGGTCATGCCCGTTTTACGGCACTCTCCCATGAAAGGAACTCCTTGACAGAGGGTGCCCATTTGCCTGATGAACCCCTTTTTTTACTTTTTTTAACTCGCCTCCAATTCGAGAAAGACCTTTTCCAAAATTCCGGTGAAATCAGAACCAGATGCCACTGACGTGCCTCAATCCCGCCGTTCTCTCTCGTGGGAGTTCTTTTTTTTGTGCTATACTATTCACCTATAACAACCATGTCGTTATGCGAGAATAGGGTGAAAAGCGCATTTTTCACCCAAAATGACTGTATTTGTAGGAATGGCGATCGGGGTGGACTTATGGAAATGAGCAGTGGGTCCGGATCATTATCGTCGAATGTAGGTAAAATTCCTTGCGAGTTCCCTTTTTCTCTCTCATAATCACAGTCTTATGCTATTATTAAGCTGTGGTTTTTTTGATGTTTATCAAGCAAGCCAGATCAGGTATAATAATAAGGATCAAGAATAGATGGCTGTCTGAAAACCTTCAGGCAGATAGGGGTTGAGTTTGAGAAATAGCCAAGGCGAGAACCTGATCCCTGGAAAATTACCCGTTCAGGGAGCAAGCACGGCCTCCATCTTGGGAGAGTACCGTTGATGAGTAAACTCTATGTCCTCAACGGGCCAGACATAGGCCAGTCTTTTCAGCTCAAAGAAGGTGCCAACAACATAGGCCGTTCCCTGGGAAATGATATCTCCATACAGGACAGAACCGTTTCGCGAGAGCATCTAAGGATTGTGAAAAAAGCAGACGGTTATTTCGCGACTGATCTGGGGAGCCAGAACGGGACCTTCATCGGGGGCAATTACCTGACTCCTGGAGTTGAAGTAGAAGTAAAGGAAGGAGTTCCGATTGCCATAGGGATGACGGTCATCGGTATAGGCGAGACATCCTTGAGTCAGATGATGCCTTTTCTTGATTCCGTCGGCCTCACCAGGGAGACAGGTAATGGAAGTGGAATCTTCGTCGCCCATAAGGACAAGACAAACCAGAAAAAGCTGGAAACCCTCTACAGGGTTTCTCATGTTTTTGAGCAGAAATTGCCGTTGAAGGATGCGCTGGAAAAGGTACTGGATGTTGTTGTCGAGCTTCTCGTGCAGGTTGACACAGCAGCGTTCATCCTCATCGATCCTAACACGACAAAGGTCGATCTTTTTTCTCATAGGTCAAAAGAATTGGCAGGAAGGCCTGCTCCGAAGTTTTCTCCACAGGTGGTCTACAGCGTGATCAAAGGGAAAAAGGCCGTGATCATCTCCAATTCTGAGACAGAAGAGGTGGAGAACGAACTCGCTGTGACACTGAAAACGAATGGAATCTCCTCTGTCATGTGCGTCCCGGTGATCAGCAGTTCCCAAGTCGTTGGAGTCATATACCTTCACTCCCTGAAAAACCCCTATGGTTTCGGGATGGAGGATGTATCTCTTTTTGAAGACATTGCTCAGCGCACGGGAGGATTTATTCAGTATAGTCAATATGTTTCAGAACTATCTGAAATTATGGAGGGGCTTAATCCCTAGAATTAAAACGTCTCCCCACTTGTTCCTGACCTCCCCACTTCAGCCCCGCCTTGCGCAGTTCTGCAAGAGAGCTCTCTACCCGCGCGAGCATCCTCTTTTCCCGCCCATCTCACTGTAGATTCTAGCCTTCTCCTGCTCAGCATCATCGTTCATACCGACAAAATGTAGCACGGCGAGACACATTTTTTTGATGACTCCGCGAACACCATAGAATGCCTTTCAAAATTGTAATGCTGCGGAAAGGGTTCTGTAAGGTTCTTTTCGTATGCTCCTATCGCAGCCAGGTTGCACCCTTTGCCTGTCGTTGGAGTTCAGACAAGATCGCAAAAACCTTCAATCTGAAGAGAGGAGAAAAGCTATGAATACCATAATTAGACAGGTTCAAAGAGATTCAAATGAGCAACAGGACCTGATCGCTGTTACGCCGCAGGGAATCCAAGTTCATCTGGCTCAGGGTCTTGGAATCACGCTTTGATTGAAGGACAAAAGAGCGGAACCTCCATTGTCGCGTGACGAAGGTCACTGGAAAGGGGGCTGTGGGATGTGACGTGGTTCTTGCCGAGGATGGCGTCGAAGCTCTAGCCATCTTTAACGAGAACTCTTTCGATTTGGTTTTAACCGACCTTCAGATTCCCATCGTGGATGGCTCGAGATTAGCTCATTTCATTAAAGAAAGGGCTCCCAATACCCCGGTCATATTACTCACAGGTGCTGACAGTGAGACTGTTTGCAAAAAGGCGAAAAACTGTTATATAGACTCGGTAATATTCAAGCCGTTTAAACTGGAGGATTTCGAGAAGACAGTCAATGGAGCGCTGGGGCTGAAAGAAAGAGATCAAGGGATCATGAAAGAAATTTAGCCTCTCGGCCCTTCTTCGAAATGGGCATTTTCATGCCCTAACCATCAATTTCAGGTATGGAGGTGTGCCGATGGAACTTCAAAAAACGAACAAAGATGTGATGACGTCAGATTTTTCCATAATAAAGGCAGATGCCAGCCTTAAGGAAGCCTTTGACGGCATCAAGAAGAAACTGGAAGAGTCTCCTCATTCGCCCGGGCTGATTGTTATCGACAATGAGGGAAAGTATGCGGGCGTCTTGACCGTGGACGATTTTATGAGCGAACTTCGTCAACTCTATCGTGACGCTTGCGACAAGACCGGGGGAAAGGAATGGATGGCGAGATTTTTCAACGAGTGTGAGCTTATGGGAATAAGGAAGGTCTATGAAATCATGAGCGGTAAACGTCTGTCGATTAAATCTGGTGATAGCTTTGAAAAATCATGCGGATTGATCCTGCACAAGAAGCTAAACTTACTGGCAGTAGTTGACGAAAAGTCAAAACCAGTGGGGATTGTAACCAGAAGAAATGTGTTGACGGAGATAGGTCCCAGAATGTTCAAGTAGGGATACAAATAGGCATCATCAGTTCAAGGCTCTAGCTTTTGTCGCTCTCAGAAATACCTGCTTGTTTTCTCCCCTTTGTTCAACAATGCCCTTGCGACCAGCAGCGCCTGGTTACGATCTTCCATGTTGAGAGCTTGTTCAAGCCCTCCCGCATCGAGATTCATGTTAATGGCCTCCTGGGTGAGACGAAGGCCCATGGGGTTCTTGCTGTTCATGGTCCTTGCCAGTTCAAGGGCCGTGTCTAGCAGGTTCTCCCGCGCCACCAGCCTGCTTGCAAAACCGAGGTGCATAGCTTCGTCCGCGGACAAGAAGTTTCCCGTGAGCATGAATTCATAAGCCCTGCCCGCGCCGATCAGCCTTGGAAGAAAATAACTGCATGCCATGTCCGCGCCGCCGAGGCCGATGTTGATATAGGCTGCCGAGAATCGTGATTCTATTTCAACAAGCGGGGTATTTCTAAGGAAAAAAGAACGAGCGATAGTAATAGGGCCTAGCTGCTGTTGGATCGGTGCGCGCTGCCTTTACTATCCTCTCCAAATGATTATTTTTTTAAAGAAAAGCTTTTCCCAGTTGAGAGGATTATGGCCAAGTCCTGGCTGGCTCCATGAGGGCATGAGGAAAGCGATCAAATCCTGCTGAGACGAGGAGAATTCTATGAAGGCTGAAGAAAAAGATTCTCTTGAAGTATTACCTGTGCTTCCCGTGAAGGATGCGGTGTTGTTCCCTAACATGGTGATTCCCATCATGGTGAAGACGAAAAAGTACCTGCCCATGATTGAAGAGGTGGTTCAGAAGGGGGAGAAAATCGTCGTGGCCATGATGGGCGACGAAGAGAAAGAGGCGGCCAAGTCCGGTGGCTTCCATCATGTGGGGACTCTGGCTTCGGTGGTGAAGCTCAACAAAGGGGATGAAGGGACCGTGGCGGTGGTACAGGGGATTTCCCGTGTGATGATCACTGAAATCACATCGTTTGAGCCTTACTACATGGGAAAAGTGGAGAAGCTTGTGACTCTTGAGAAGTCAGGGAAGAGAATGGATGCCCTGAAGATGAACCTGCTGAAATTTTTCAAGGAACTGGTGGACGCATCGCCTTATCTTCCGGATGAGCTCTTGCAGGTTTCGAGACTCATTGCTGATCCAGGAACTCTCGCGGATATGATCGCTTCGTATCTTAATGTGGATCGGCATAAGAGACAAGAGATCCTCGAAATTCTGGACATTGAAGAGAGACTGGAGAGGCTGATTCTTTTTCTGAACGAGGAACTGGAAGTGGCGAAAATGGGACAGGCTATTCAGAATGAGGTCCAGAAGGGGATCGACAAGCACCAGCGTGAGTACTACCTGAGGGAGCAGCTCAAAGCGATTCAGAAGGAGCTGGGTGTGGGGGAGCAGGAGTCAACGGAGATCCAGGAATTCAAAGAAAAGCTGGTGAAGAAGAAGTTGCCGGAACCTGCCCACAAAGTCGCGATCAAAGAGATAGAAAAGCTCTCGAAGATGAATGCCTCCTCTTCGGAATACACAGTAACCACGAACTATCTTGATTGGCTCCTTGAGCTGCCCTGGTCAGAGAGCACGAAAGACAGACTTGACATCAAACGAGCTGAACGGATTTTGAACAAGCACCATTATGACCTGGAAAAGGTGAAGAAGCGGATTCTGGAATATCTGGCTGTCCGCAAACTCAACCCGAATCATAAAGGCCCTATCCTTTGCCTTGTTGGCCCTCCGGGCACAGGAAAAACGAGCCTGGGGCGCTCCATCGCAGAGGCGATGGGCCGGAAGTTTGTTCGCATCTCTCTGGGAGGAGTGCGAGATGAAGCTGAAATCCGTGGCCATCGCCGCACCTATGTGGGTGCACTTCCGGGAAGAATCATCCACGGCCTGAATCAAGCGGGCTCCAACAACCCTATCTTCATGCTGGACGAGGTTGACAAGATCGGAAATGATTTTCGAGGTGATCCAGCATCGGCCCTGCTGGAGGTCCTGGATTCGGAACAGAATTTCTCCTTTTCCGATCACTACTTGGAGGTTGAATTCGACCTGTCTAAGGTGATGTTCATCACCACGGCTAACCAGCTCGACACCATTCCACCCCCGCTTCTGGACAGGATGGAGACACTGGAGTTACCCGGCTATACGGAGTTCGAAAAGACCCATATTGCCGGGAAGTTCTTGATTCGCAGACAACTCAAGGAGCATGGTCTGGACCCTGCGAAGGTTTCCATAAGGCCATCGGCTATCAAGCGAATCATCCGGGAATATACGCGGGAGGCGGGGGTAAGAAACTTGGAAAGAGAAATCGGAGCGATTTGTAGAGGCCTAGCCAAAAAGCTCGCTGAAGGCGATGAACGGGAATTCATTGTTACAGGAGAGAGTGTGCCGTCTTATCTCGGTTTACCCAAGTTCACCTCCGATGTCGCGGAGAGAACGTCTGTTCCGGGGGTGGCGACGGGTATGGCATGGACGCCCACAGGAGGAGATATTCTTTTTGTGGAAGCAACCATGATGCCAGGTCAGAAGTCACTGATGCTG
Source organism: Deltaproteobacteria bacterium (assembly GCA_024641835.1). GTDB lineage: Bacteria > Desulfobacterota > DSM-4660 > Desulfatiglandales > HGW-15 > JAHECH01. The sequence continues at coordinate 4,958 of JAHECH010000064.1, read as the reverse complement.
ACAGGGCAATTGGGCGACGTGATGAAAGAATCCGCCTATGCTGCCTTGAGCTACGTGAGGGCAAGGGCCAAGTCTCTCGGAATCTCAGAGGATTTCTTCAGGGACAGGGATCTGCATATTCATGTGCCAGCCGGCGCTGTACCTAAGGATGGTCCTTCGGCTGGGGTGACTATTTTGACCGCCCTTGCCTCTCTCCTCACTTGCAGGCCCATCAAGCCAAACCTGGCCATGACCGGTGAGGTAACGCTGCGGGGATCCGTGCTTCCCGTGGGAGGGATCAAGGAAAAGGTTCTGGCTGCGAGGCGTAGTGGGATCAAACAAATCATTTTGCCGGAAAGGAACAAGAACGACCTTGAAGAAATCCCGGCCAAGGTGAAAGAGGGGCTGAGCTTCCATCTGGTCAAAAAAATGGAAGAGGTGCTTGAGATAGCCCTTGGTGCACCCTTAGGGCATTCCTGTAATTGACGGTTTGGCCCTCAGCCGGAAGAGCGGATCAACGCCCTCGATAGTGACACATTCAAACGGGATGCTTTTTCCTGAAGGGGTTCGGAATTGAGAACTTCGTGTTTCCCGTGTGCTCGGCATGGCGCACCCACTCAGAGGTGTAAGTCCTCTGGGTGCTCGGCTTGACTATGCCCCACGTCTTTTACTGGACACAGGGGGTACGGATTGGGGGTCGCGGGGGTCTCTTTCAAAATGAGGAAACGAAGAGAGACTGGGAATGACTATGCAAAAAGGGGGCAGCGAAGGCGGGCGGCGAGGTTTCATCAGTCACTCCCATGCACGGATTTGGATGGTTATTCCCGGGAAGCCCTGCGCCCGCCTCACCCATCACCTAAAGCTGGTCACCAGGCAGCGTTTCCTTCGTTTCTCTATTTTGAAAGAGACCCCCGCGGCCCCTCAAGCGTACCTAGTACCCCTGTGTCCGGTAAGCCCACTCATGGGTAAAAGTCAGATGCCCGGCAGAGAGGGGACTGCCATCTGGTCAGCAAGGGTGCCGGTGGCGATGTGGGAGCGGAGGAAAATGGACGCAAAGGGTGTGTTATGCGACAGCGTGCCCTCGGACGGCCATGGCTTTAAGGTATTTGGCAAACTCGCTGGATGTCTGAAACCTTTGGGCCGGCTCTTTGGCCAGCGCCTTGTCCACGATCTGCTCCACGGGCTTTGGTATTTTCGGGTTTATTTGGCGAGGGGAAGGATGTTTCCCTTGCGTGATTTGGTAGAAGAGGTTTGTGAGATTCTTGCCGTGGAATGGCAGTTGGCCCGTGAGCAATTCAAAGAATACCACCCCCAGGGAAAAGATGTCCGAGCGGCCGTCAATGTCATGGCCATTGATTTGCTCGGGGGACATGTAGTTGGGGGTCCCAAGAACGATGCCGCTTTTCGTTTGGGACGATGAAACTGCCTTGGCGATTCCGAAATCCGTGACTTTCACCTTGCCATCCTTGAGAAGCATGATATTTGCGGGTTTGACATCACGGTGAATCACTCCATGGCTGTGCGCATAATCTAGGGCGAAGGCAGTTTCGGCGACGACAAAAAGAAGCTTTCGCAGAGGAAAAAGAGAGCCCCTGCGGCAAAACTTCTGCAAGCTCTCTCCTTCAAGGAGTTCCATGGCCATGTAGGTTAGATCATAATCCTCGCCCACATCGTAGATGGCCACAATGGAGGGATGAGAGAGTTTGCCCGCAATTTCTGCCTCTCGGAAGAATCGCTCTTTGATCTCCCTGATCTTGGTTTCCTCAAATTCATCGGAGAAGCGAATGGTCTTGATGGCTACCATCCGGTTGATTTTGGGATCTCTTGCCTTGTAGACGATGCCCATCGCACCCTGGCCCAACTCACTCAGGATTTCATATCTTCCGACGGTAGGCTTGATCCCCAGATCGCTGGAGAAAACGATTTTTCCGTCCTTCATCTCCTGGCCTGCCATGGTGAGAGGACTGATGAGCTTTCTTAATTTGGATATCCGTTCGTTCAAATCCCTGAAACTCTTACCCGACGCAGAGATGTACTCATAGACTGCGATAGCCTTGTTCAACATTCTCTTCCGCTCGTAGTCTAATCCCAAATTGTAGACCACGTCCTTCATGGCATCATCAAGAGGAATCTTCCTGAATTTCTCAAAAGCAAGGTCGAGCAACCCCTGGCTCTGAAGGCTCAGGCCGAGCATACGATTCGTTTCAATGCTTTCTTTTGAAGCTTTCGCGAGACTTCGCTGGACCACAATGATATCCCGAGCCGAGTACTCTCCGAACAGGGTGAGCAGCGCTAGACCGATGTACACGATCTTGAACCATAGATGAAACGCCATGAAGCAGAGGAGGCTCAGCAGGAAAACAGCGAAGATCAGTGTAACAGTTATTCCCATACGGTTGATGAAGCCAAAACGCGGAATGATGAGGGCTGTGAAAATGCACAATAGCATGAGAAGGACAGCCTCGGCATAAATCATGAAACCCGGGCGCTTGAGATACCTTCCATTGATCAGGTTGTCAATCACATTGGCTGTGAGTTCGACTTGAGGCAATTCAGGATCTACCGGTGTGCTCACTGTGGGAGCCTCTTGAGCGGTATATCCGATGAGCACGATTTTCCCATCAAAAACTGCAGGCACCTTTTTGACGCTCAAGATGTCCGCAAAAGAATAGTACGGAAAAGAACGCGATGCTCCTTTGAATCGGATGAGAATCTCCCCGTTCGTTGTGGGAATGAGCGTATTGGATATGCGAACGCCCTTTCCCGGAATAACCGCCTCTTCCACAGGTCTGTTGACATAATCGAGGGAGACGCGAAACGCGAGGGATGGAATGATATTGCCCCTGTAGTCAAGAAACAGCAAATGCTCCTGCCCTTCCTCTTGCCTATTCGGTGACAAGTTGGTATGTCCAAGGCCATGACTAGCCTCTGCCAAATCGGAATAGGGCGTGGCGAGCTGGTTTACAGGCGTGAGATTCGGAAAAGATCCCTTTATATTCAAGGAATTCTTTTTGATAAAGGAGTCTTCTGAAAGCACGAGAGCTGAATCGTATTTCCCAAAGGTTCCGCGAAGTGGAAGATAGACGTTTTGGCTTTCTTTTACTGTTTTGGTGAGGAAGCTATCATTGTCGAGTTTTTTTTCGATTCCGGTCAGGTTGCCCATAAGCCATGGGTCATTAGAAAAATTCCCTCCCTTTTCTTGAATTTCCTTCTGAAACTCCTTGATCTCGATAAGGCCTTGGTTTTGTTCCTTTTCAGAAAAGAGCAGGTCGAGAACAATGATCTTAGCTCCATTGTTCTTGAGGATGGGTATCATTTCCGCTACAAGTTTTCGTGGCCACGGCCATGGGCCGAGCTGTTTCAAGCTCTTGTTATCGATATTCACAATGGCAACGATGTTTTCTCCGAGATTCTGAGGCAAATCAAGGCGCATCTGGATGCTGTAGATAACTCTTCCTAAGGATTCGAAAGGGGAGAAAGATTGGAACGAGAGGAAGACAAAGACTACCGCGATGAGTACTGCAGCAAGAAGGTCTGTTTTATTAAGGTTGAAAGAGGCTTTTTTCATTTCCCGGCGCGTACAGGGGGATCGGATCCACTACGGCTCTGTCCGCACGAAAACGGCGCGTTAATTTCGATCATTTACCAAACTGGAATGCAGTCAAAACTAATATACAGAAATGTTCAAAATCGACGTTAACTTTGTGTTAATAAATATATAAAAAATGGAAGGAAATGTCAAAAAAAATCCCATTCTTACACGAGTGCAACCTGACTCAATTTGCCTTGAAAAAAGCAGTGATTCGTAATATGATACAATCTTTGAAGCCATGAGCGTAGTTCTGAAAACTTGTGAATTGGTGGAGCCTCCTGGGTGATCACGTAAGGCGACAGCTTTTTCCGTACCCTTTGGTGTGAAGGGGCATGTTTTTGCAACAAGACACCGGGGTTGTCTCAGAGCGACTGCAAACGAAGGAAATGTTATTAGCATATGGCTCAAGTGGATAATGGAAAAGCAAAGGTGAGTTCCATCAACAAGGCCTTGACCAAAAGTGTCACCAGGCGAAAGCTCGGGGAACTGCTCTTGGAAACGGGGCTTCTGTCCCCAGAGAAGTTGACTGAAGCCCTCGACAAGCAGAGGAACTCCGGGAAGAGGCTCGGGCAGACCCTGATTGAAATGAACGAGACCACTGAAGAAGAGGTGGCCTTTGCCCTTGCGATGCAACTGAAGATACCCTATCTTGACCTGAATCACGTTGAAATCCAAGGCAAAATCGTAGAAATTGTACCTGAGGAAGTATGTCGCAAGTTCCTTTGCATCCCTGTCGCCCTAAAAAACAGCATTCTTGACGTGGCCATGGCAGATCCCCTGGATCTTAACATGATGAAGGATCTTCAGTTCATCACAGGCTACGGTATCCAACCTGCTATTTCTACTCCCAGTCAGATCGTAGATATGCTTCATAAGCATTATCACCCTGATAAAACAATCACGGATGTGGCAAGCGAGTTTTCCAGTGAGGAGATCATGGAATTCCTGCCTGAGAGGGAGGTTAGAGAAGAAGAGGAGCCTGTGGAAAGCACAAAAGACTCGCCCTTCGTCAAGATGGTTGACTTAATCATCAAGAACGCCATCAAGAAAGGGGCGAGCGATGTTCACATAGAGGCCCAAGAGAATAATGTGAGGGTGAGGAATCGGATAGACGGCGTTTTGCAGGACTCCATCAAACTACCAAAATGGACGCAACCGATTATTATATCTCGCATCAAAGTGCTTGGTGGGATGGATATCGCGGAGAAGAGACTCCCTCAGGACGGAAGAATCAAGGTGAGGGCCAAGAATGTGTCGGTGGATCTCAGGGTTTCTACGCTCCCCACCTATTACGGCGAGAAGGCTGTCATCAGGATTCTAAACAAGCAAGACACTTTCCTTTCCCTGAAGGAGCTCGGCTTTTCTGAGCGTGGTCTAGCTACTCTCC